>CAMURX010000066.1 GCA_947097615.1 uncultured Neisseria sp.
CGGTTTCGCTGTCGTACACGGCGGTAATCTGCGCTTTGGCATCGGGGCGCAGCCACGGCAGGCGGCCGTCGCGGCGCAATTCGCTCTGGCGCTGCATCAGGCGGTGGCTGTAATAAATGGCAAAGGGCATCAGCGTGGGCGTTTCGTCGCAGGCGTAGCCGAACATCAAGCCTTGGTCGCCCGCGCCCTGCGCCAAATCCAAGCCTTCGCCTTCGTTCACGCCTTGGGCGATGTCGGGCGATTGTTGGTCGTAATAGACGCCGACGGCGCAACCTTTGCTGTCAAAACACAGCGCGGGGTCGTTGTAGCCGATGCGGGCAATGGTTTCGCGGGCGACTTTGATGTAATCGACGTTGGCATGGGTGGTGATTTCGCCGGCGAGTACGCACAGGCCGGTGTTGACTAAGGTTTCGGCGGCCACGCGGGCGGCGGGGTCTTGCGCCAAAACGGCGTCGAGAATGGCATCGGAGATTTGGTCGGCCACTTTGTCGGGATGGCCTTCGGACACGGATTCGGAGGTGAAGAGGTATTCGCTCATGGTGTTTCTTTCTGGTTCGGCAGGCGTTCAGACGGCCTGCAGGGTTCTGTAAGGCCGTCTGAAAAACAGACAGCGGGCAAACAGCATTTCAGCGGGGCAAAAAAAATACCCGCATTCAAGCGGGATTTCGATTGCCTGCGGCACTGCCGCAAACCACATCGGTTTTTTGAAAAACCGTCCACCTTACTCTTACCTGTCAAAACCGTAAAAAAGCAGGTTGGCATGGAAGTCCCAACTCTTAATGCGGCGCGGATGGTAGCAAATCCGAGGCGGTGCGGCAAGGAGGCGGCCGCGTCAGCCGAAGCCGAAGAAGGACATGACGCCGCTGCCCGCCCGCCAGGTATAGTAGCCCGCCAGCAGGACGGTTTCGCGCAACCAGAAGCGGAATTGGCTTTCGCGGTCGGTGTAACGCGTGGTGGGCGTGGGCGACACTTCGGCCTCCAAACCCAAATCACGGGCGACGGCGGCGGTGCGCGCCAGATGCAGCGGGTCGCTGACGATCACGATTTTGTGCAGCCCTTCTTCGTGCAGCAGCGGGCGGATGTTGGCGAGGTTTTCGTAGGTGGTGCGCGACTTGGTTTCCATGATGATGTCGCGCGCGGGTACGCCCTGTTTGACGGCATAACGCCGCCCGACGGCAGCCTCGCTCATAAAGCCTTTTTTCACCGCGCCGCCGGTGAAAGCGATTTTGCGCACGCGGCCGCTCTGGTAGAGCACGATGGCGTGGTTGATGCGCTCGCGGAACACGGGCGAAGGACGCGAATCCCAAGCCGCCGCGCCCAGCACCACCGCCGCATCGCCGTGATAGCCCGGCGGCAGCGCGGCGCGGGCGGTGCGGTAAACCTGCACGCCGCAGAAAACCAGCACCAGCAGCACCGCCAGCACGCTGGCAATCATGCCGCGCCACAAATAACCCCACAAAATACGCGGCCGTCTGAAAAGCCGCCGGGCTTTGCCGTTCATCGCCACACCGTCCCGTTCCGTATCGTTCAGGCCGTCTGAAAGCGTGCCGCCGTGTTTCAGACGGCCTCTTCCCGCACCAGATCGACAATATTCTCCAGCGGCCTGCCGATGGCGGCCTTGCCGCCGTACACGGCAATCGGCCGCTCCAACAGCGCCGGATGCGCGGCCATGGCGGCCAGCAGCGCCTCGTTGTCCGCCTTATCGAGGTTCAGCTCGCGGTACAAATCGTCCTTCACACGCATCATGCCGCGCACGTCGGCAAGACCGAGCTTGGCGGCCAGATCGCGCAGCTCGCCGACCGACAGCGGCGTATCAAGATAGTGCACCGTGTCGGCGGCAAAGCCGTTTTCCGCTAGCCACTCGGCGGCGGCGCGGGATTTGGAACAGCGCGGATTGTGGTAGAGCGTAACGGATTTCATGCGGCCTCCTGTTGCCTGCGGATTTGGGTAATTTAGGTTAAGCATTGTAAACCCGCCCCGCCGTTTGTGGCAAAGATTTGCCGCCGCGCAAAATCTGCCGCGTGGCAAAGGGATTATAATCGCCACCGTTTTCCCGTCCGCATCCGCGATATATATTAGGAGACCGCCATGAAACCGTTTTTTCTGTCCGCCGTCCTCATCCTCGCCGCCCTGCCCGCCGCAGCCGCCGATCTGGCCGCCTTTCCCGACGGCAAAGCGCGCGATTTTGCCGATTTGAAAGCGCCCGTGCGCATCGTCAACTTCTGGGGCTCGTACTGCAAACCCTGCATCAAAGAAATGCCCGAAATGTCGGCCTGGTTTAAAAAACAGAAAAAAGGCAGCGTCGATCTCGTCGGCATCGCCGTAGACCGCAAAGAAAACATCGCCGCCTTTTTGAAACAAACGCCCGTGTCCTACCCCGTGTGGCACTACACCGGCAACGACAGCCGCAGCTTTATGAAAGCGCACGGCAACACCGTCGGCGCCCTGCCCTTCACCACCGTCGAAGCCGTCAAATGCGGCAAACGCGAAGCCATCCTCGGCGGCATCGACAGCAAGAAACTCGACGAGGCGGTGAAAAAAGCCGCCGCAGCCTGCAAATAATCCGCCACGGCAAAAGGCCGTCTGAAACCTCTTTTCAGAAACGTCATCCCCGCGCAGGCGGGGACGGCTTCACGCACATCCAAACGCCATGAACGAACCCATCCGCAACCGCCAAGACTTCCTGCTTTTTCTAGAAAAATTTTCCGCCGAAGCGGCAAAGGGCGGCTTCGCCAACACAAGCCTGCCCGAATTTCTCGCCGCGATGGAGGGCTGGATAGAAGACATGGACGGCTACTACACCAATATGAACCAACCCTTTTGCGACGGCGAAACCCTCACTTGGCGCACATTGGCCGACATCCTCTGCGCGGCGGCAGTGTACGAATAAAGAGGCCGTCTGAACCCGCCATGTCCGTTTACCCCAGCTACACCGACGAAATTCTCGAAACCCACGCCAATGCCGGCCTGCTGCGCCGCGCGAAAAAAAGCGCCGATGCCGTCAGGCCGCTTGCCGACAGCCCGCCCGACGCGCAGGCGTTTGAGAGCGAAGGCTGCACCGTGGTCCTGCCCGATGCAGGCATTCAGGCGGCCACCTGCACCTGCCCCGCGCACGAGTGCTGCAAACATATTCTGAGCTGCGTTTTGTGGCTGCGCGAACACGGCGCGGCAGGCGGGATGCCGTTTGAAAAGCAGCCTGAAAACGACAAGGCCGCCGCGCCGGATGATGATGCCAAGCAGCCTGAAAGGCCGTCTGAAAGCCCGTCCGAACAAGCGCCCGCCGATGCGCTGGCCGACGCGCTCGCACTCGATCCCGCCGCCATTCTGAAAGCCTGCGGCAAGGCGGGCAGGCGGCTGGCTTACGCGCTGTTTGCCGAATGGCAGGCGCAGCCTGAAAGCGTGCGTATCGAAACGCAGGGCGGCAGCCTGCTGTTCCACACCCCGTTGGCCGCCGCGCCGGTGGCCTATCTCGCCGGCGGCGGCTTTGGCGGCATGTTGTCCGACCTGCCCGCCAAGCAGCAAACCGCCTGCCACGCCGCCTGTTTGGCGCTGCTGTTTGCCCGCCACCAACCCGCCGCGTGGACATGGCCGGATGACGCGCTACCCGCAGATACCGAAGGCAGCCTGAAAGCCTTGTCGGCCGACGAGATGCAGCTTGTCGCCGAATTGCGGCACGATGCGCTGGCCTTTATCCGGCGCGGTTTGGCGCACACCTCGCCCGAGCAGATTACCGCCCTGCATCTGTTCAACATGCAGGCGCGCGCGCAAAACCTGCCGCGCCTGGCCGCCGCCGTGCGCCGTCTGCACGGCGTGTTGAAAAAGCTGCACGACAACGACGTGCACACCGACAGCCGCGCCGCGCTGGCCGAGCTGGCGCAGTTTTACGGCTATCTGCACGCGCTGGAAAACAGCACGGGCAGCGAGCATGCCCGATTGCGCGGCCAACGCCGCGACTACGTCGCCGCCGATCTGCCCGATCTCCTGCCGCTGGGCGCGCATTGGTGGCGGCAGCACGGCGGCGCGCACGGGCTGACCGTCTGCTTTTGGGACAGCGTTTCAGGCTGCCTGCGCGAAAGCACCGCCGCCCGCGCCAACACGCTCGATACCACCTTCAACCGCGAAACCGCCGCGCAAAACGGCATCTGGGGCAGCA
Organism: uncultured Neisseria sp.; assembly: GCA_947097615.1. GTDB lineage: Bacteria > Pseudomonadota > Gammaproteobacteria > Burkholderiales > Neisseriaceae > Neisseria. The sequence continues at coordinate 4,154 of CAMURX010000066.1, forward strand.
GTCTCGACTTTCTCGGCAGCCACCGCCTGCGTTTGGAAAACGCCAAAACCGACGCCGACGGCCGCATCAGCCCCGCGCCCGACACCCGCCTGTTTGCCCTTGCGTCCATGTCCGAAGTGCCGCTTGCCGACTATCTGGCCGCCGCCGTGCGCGACTGGCGCGACATCGAAGCGCGTTTTCAGCCGCAATCGCTGCTGCACCACCGGCCGCCGCGCTACCTGTTTATCGCCCCTGCAAGCTGGCAGCCGCCCGAACTCAACGAGCTGGCGCAGCAGTTTGACATCCGCGTCTCCGATGCTGGCTGCCGCAGCCTGCTGCTCACCATCCCCGCCACCGACGCCTGCCGCCGCCACAGCGATTACACCGACTACTGGATACGCCAAAACGCCGTGCGCGCCGCGCTGGTGTGCGCCGAAGACAACGGCAGCGGCCGCATCCGCCTGACCCCGTGCAGCCTGCTTATCGAACAGCACGCGCGCCTGGCCATCTTCCATCTCGACTACGACAGCCCGCCGCGCCCGCCGAAAAAAACGCTCGGCGAACTTGTCAAAGGCCGCATCGAAAAAATGCAGGCGCAAAAAGAAAGCGGCCGCCGACAACGCACCGCCGCCGAACCGCTCGACATCCTGTTTGACCAACTGCACAACTTAATCGGCTTTTACGCCGACACCGGCCGCAGCCGCTTCGACGACACCGATGCCGAACGCTGGCAGGACATCCTGCACCGTCTCAACGCCTTCGGTCTCGACACCGCCGCCCGCGCACTCGCCGCCGCCCGCGCCGAAACCCAAAGCCCCGACCCCGCTGCCTTCGCCGCCTTCCTGCTCAAAGCCCGCTGGATACTGCTGGCCGCCCAGCGGCTGCGGGTGCGGCTGCCGCTGGAAGAAGCCGCAGAATAAAAGCATCAGGACACAAAAGGCCGTCTGAAAACCGGAAAACCGGGTTTCAGACGGCCTGTCAGATTGCCAAATCTTCGGCGGGAATGTGAATGTTCAGCATGGCGGCCAGTCTTTGGATGAAGCTGGCCGCAGCGGCGGTTTCGTCGGTGAAAACCGTTTCGCCGGTACGCAAACCCCGTTCTGCATAAAATACTTTCCAGGCGTTTCCTTCCTGTATCAGGCATAAGGCTTCGTTGCAGATTTGACCGACGCAATACGCATCGGCAGGGATGTATGGGCGGCGTGCCAGCGCGGTTTGCAGGGTTTGGGCGGTAAGGGCGAGGGCGTTATACATAAGGCGTCAATCTTTTCCGGTGTCAATGAGGGGCGGCAGCAGCTTGGAGTGTACCCCCAACACAAACCGTTAAGCCATCTTCCCCGTATTGAGTTTCAAACCCAAGCTGCTTTACTATCAAAATAAAAGGCTTAAAGGCCGTCTGAAAACCGGAAAACCGGGGTTTCAGACGGCCTTTTGCTGCGTTTTCACCCCATCACTTCCCCAAACCAATCGGCCAGATGCTCGGGCGTCATGGCGGCGATTTCCATGCCGCGGTTTTGCAGCGCTTGCGCCGTGTGCGTGTCGTAGCAGGGGTTGGCGGCGTGGTCGAGGGCGGCCAGGCCGAGGAGTCTGACGCCTTCTTCGTGCAGTTGCGACACGGTTTGCAGCAGTTCGCGCGTGCTGCCACCTTCTTCAAAATCGCTGATGAGCACGAGGATGCTGCGGCGTTTGTTGTGCAGTTTGCCGGCGCAGTAGCGCAGGGCGGGGGCGATCAGGGTGCCGCCGCCCAGTTGCACGGTGAGCAGCACTTCCACCGGGTCGTGCGCCATGTGGCTGAGGTCGGCGGTTTGGGTGTCGAACACCACCAGCGTGGTGCGCACGTTGGGCAGGGCGGCGAGGATGGAGGCGCAGACGGCGGCGTACATCACCGAGTCGCCCATCGACGCGCTTTGGTCGACGCACAGGGCGATTTCCCACGGCAGGTGCTGCTGCACGCGGGCGTTGAACAGCGGCTCGCGCAGCATCAGGCGGCGGGTTGCGGGGTCGTAGTGTTTGAGGTTGCGGGCGATGGTGCGCCGCCAGTCGAAGTTTTGCGCCTGTTTGACGGGTGAACGGGCAAAGCGATTGCGCCGCCCCTGCACGGCTTGGGTGAAGCGCGGGCGGATTTTTTGCAGCATGTCGGCAACGACTTGGCGGATCAGGGTTTTCACCGCGTCGCGCATTTCGGGGTTCAGACGGCCTTTGAGCGTGAGCAGGGCGCGGGCGGTGGCGGGGTTGGCTTCGAGTTGGCGGATGTGTTCGGGGGTTTTGAGCAGTTCTGTCAGGCCGTAGCGTTCGAGCGCCTGTTTCTGCATGCGCTCGAAGGTGGATTTGGGAAACAGTTTGCGGCTGCGGTCGAGCCAGTTGATGGCGGTGAGCTGCGACGGATCCAGGCCGCCGCCCGCGCCGTGGCGGTTTTTCTGCTGGCGGATGCCGCGCCGTTCGTACTCGTGGCGGTAGAGAAAATCCAGGCTTTGTTCCAGCCGCATTTCGTCGGCGGAAAAGGGGGCGTCGGCAAGCGGGCTGTGGTCGGCGTAGCGCCCGAGCATCAGCCGCCAGCGGCGGGCTTGTTCGAGCTGTTCGAGAGTGGGAGTAGGCATAGCAAGATAGATAGAAATCAAAAATAGTTTAAATGATAATACAAACAGATGAATTTTAACTATTTTTCAGTTATATTGCGTTTTTTGTCAAATTTCGTTGCTTTTTGCGAGCACAAGGCAGCCTGAAACCCTAATCGTAAGGAGAACCTAATGAGCTTACTCGACAAACTCGTTTCATTTTTCAAAGAAGGTAGCAATGCCGCATCTACGTTGGACTATCTGCATCAAGCATTTGCGCCACTGGAAAAATTCGACTCAAACTATCCCGATCGCGCTGTTGAATATGTCATGAGTGGCAACGAAGCTACGCTGCTGATGGAGCTAAATGGCAAACCAGATGGTGAAGGATCATATCTGCTGGGCAGACCTGCCCGTTTTCTTAAATACTTCTATTACGACGACAATAAACAAGCCAGACAAGCACAAATTGCCCGCTCCCATCTATATGCCGACCTGTTCGGGCGTTTGACCAACGAACAAATTGTCCGTTTTGGTAAATTGCTGCAAGCTGCCACCAAAGGAGATGAAGGATATGATTTCATCCACACTGCGCCACTGGCTCCCGTGTGGTTTCTTTATTTGATGATTGATTGTTATGTTTTGCCCGAGCGAGGTGCTAATTTACCCAAAGACAAAAAACACCGCTGGACAGCAGATCAGCTGCTTGATTTGCTGCGCTCAGAAGGCGTGGAGCAGCCTGAAAAAGTGCTGATTCAAACCCTGTTTGAACGCGAAGGATTAAGTAAGTACGACTGGGGCAATGGCAACGACTTGTTCCGCAAGCCAGAAGGCATTTTTGAATTTCTCCAAGCGCACCCCACTGAACTTTACGATATGGTTATCGCCATGAGTGCGGGCGGGCAATGGGTCTTTATCGAAGAATTTGGCAAAGACAACGCTGAAATTTTGAATAGCCAGCCCAAGCTAATCGTTGCCCTTTGCGCCAGCGGCAGCAAACAGGTTCGCGATATTGCCACTGCCATGACAAGCAAATTAAAACCCGAAGATTTACGCGAATACATGTCCGAGCAGCTAACAAACGGAACACCCAAACAACGAACTGCCGCCGCCGACATTTTGGCACGCGGGGGCGAAGAGAACCGCAGCACGCTGGCTGCTGCCTTAGAAACAGAAAAAAGCAAATCCGTGCGCGAAAGCATTCAGGCTGCCTTAAACCGCATTGACAGCATGGCAGAAGCATCGGACGAAGAATACACCCCTTGGCCTTACGAACCGCTGGTGCAGACCGACATCCCCGACAGCATCCTGCCGGTGCTGGAACAAAACGCCCGCGAGCTGACAGAGAAAAAACGCCAGGCCGCCGAGCGCGAAATCGAAGAAAACAAAACCGCCGATTACAAATCCACTTGGGCGCAGAACGAATATAAGCAATGGCAGAAGCACTACAACGACGAAGTGCCCGCCAAACTCTTGCGCTGGATAAACGCCTACACCCACAATCCCAACGGCGGTCTGATCAACAGCGCCAAAGAAAAATGGCGCAACAATAATTGGACTTTCAACATACGCGAAATCCTGACCTACAAAAGAACCGTGCAGAACCTGCCCGAATACGGCCTGCACCATGCCCTGCGCCTGGAAAGCAACCGCGACCACATCTATTTCAACGATCTGTTTTCAAACTGCCTGCAAGTGCGGCATTTCGAGCATCTCGATTTGCGCCAGCTGGCGCAGGCGGCAGTCGATATCGGCGTGGTTCGGGAAAAAGTCGAGCGCGACATCGCCGAAGCCTATTTGGAAGACGCGTATTACGGCCTGCCCGAATTCGTTTCCCGTCCCGAGCTGGTCATTCCCTTCTTTATGGAGCACATGGACTTTATCGACGAAGCACTCGGTATGATTCCTTCGCGCGCTGAAAACGAATGGCGCAAACTGCAGGCGGACAAAGCCATCGCCCTGCTTGCCAAGTTTCCCGCCATCCC
>CAMURX010000067.1 GCA_947097615.1 uncultured Neisseria sp.
AAAGATACAAGGCTGCAAGCCGCAGACAGTACAGGTAGTACGGGGCAGGTTTTCTTGGCATTTCCAATGCCGTAGAAAACCGCCCTCTTCGAGCTAAGGCACAGTAACGCCGTAGATTTTTTATTTTGGCTCACTATATATGAAACGCAGCAGGGCGTCGCGGTTGGAGGGGGAGAAGGCTTTTTCGGCGGCTTTTTTGGCGGGCAGCCAGAGGGAGGCGGTGTGTTCGCTCAGGCGGATCGGGGTGTCGCGCGGGATTTGGGCGGAGAAGAGATGTTCGGTGTTGCGGGTGACGCCTGCGGGGTAGCGGTGGCGCCAGTGCGGATAGATTTCGTATTCGGTGCTGTATTGCCAGTCGCGCAGGTTTTCGCGCGCAAGGGCAATGCCGGTTTCTTCGTACACTTCGCGCAGGGCGGCTTGGGCGGGGGTTTCGCCCGCTTCGAGGCTGCCGGTGACGGACTGCCAGAAGCCTGCGCGGTCGGCACGTTCGAGCAGCAGGGCGTTGCCGTGTCCGTCGTGCAGGACGACGAGGACGGATATGGGGATTTTTGGCGCTTTGGCGGGGCGGTTTTCAGACGGCATGGTCGTTTTCCTGCTGCTTGGTCTGCGCATCGGCCTGTCCGCCTGCGGTGTGAGGGAGGTCGTTGAGGATGCGTACCTCGCGCTGGGGGTAGGGGAAGGAGATATTTTCTTCTTTGAAGCGCTGCCAGATGTCGAGGCGGATGGCGGAGAAGAGGTCGAGGAAGCCGTTTTCCGGGTCTTTCACCCAAAAGCCCAGCTGCAGGTCGATGCCGTCGGCGGCAAAGCCGGTGAGGTAGGCGTTGGGGCGGCTGCCTTCGCTAGTGTCGATGCGGCTTTGTTTGGCGGCGGCTTCGGTCATGATTTGCATGGCGCGCAGGATGTCGGAGTCGTAGGAGACTTGGATGTCGATGCTCTGGCGCAGGGCTTTGTCGGTGTAGGATTCGTTGATCACCATGTTGGTGATAAAGGTTTCGTTGGGGATCAGCGCTTCCGTGCCCGCGCCGCTGCGCAATACGACGAAGCGGGAGGTGATTTTGGTGACGTAGCCGGTGAAGCTGTTGACGGTGAGGCGGTCGCCGGGGCGGATAGAGCGGTCGCCCAAGATAAGGAAACCGGAGATGTAGTTGCTCGCCACTTTCTGCAGGCCGAAACCGATGCCGACGCCGAGCGCGCCGCCGAAGACGGAAAGCACGGTGAGGTCTATGCCCACCAGCGGCAGGGCGATCAGCACGGAGAGGACGATGAGCACGATGCGTACGATGTTGGACAGCATGATGCGCAGGCTCAAATCCAGATGGGTGTTGGCCATCAGCCGCGCCTGCACAAACTGCGCCAGCCACATGGTGAAGACCAGTATCACGCCTATCCACAGCAGGCCGGTGCTCACCGTCCACAGGCTCAATTTGGCCGAGCCGACGGAGAAAACAAGCCCCTGCATCCAGCGGATGATGATGTCGTCGATGCCCGACACCCACAGCACGAAGGCGCACCACAAAACGGCGGACAGGCTGCGTTCGAGGCGGTCGCTCCACGGTTTGTCGGGCAACGCGGCATGGAGCACGGCCATGACGATGCGGATGGCGAACATCCAGTTGGCGGCCAAGAGCAGCAGGTGCAGCCACACGGAGCGCAGGCCGAAGGCGTTCCACGCCGCCAGCACCAGCGCCGCCGCCACCCACATCAGCAGCGGCCAGAGGACGCGCCTGCCGATATGCCGCAGCAGGTTGTGTTTGGCCAGCGCGGGGCGGATGCTGCGTTTGAGCAGCCATTCGGAGAGCTGCCACATTGCCGCCATCAGCGCCAGCGCGATGCCCAGCTCCACCCAGCCCGAAGGCTGGCGGATGCTGCTTTCGAGCAGGTGGGAGGTAAATTCGGACGGGGCGAACAGGCCGGCGAGAAAGCTGTAGAGGCCGTCTGAAAAAGCGGCGGCGGGGAGGTGTGCGGTCATGGGAAAAAAATGTGCGGGGTGTGAAAAAGAAGGCGGATTATACGGATTTTGCACGGCGGCGGAGGTTCGGGCGGAAAGGCCGTCTGAAAAGGAGAAACGGGCTTTCAGACGGCCTGAACGGGTTTGGTTTTCATCAGGCGGCGCAGGGTTGGCGCAGCGGATGCCCCGGAGGCCGTCTGAAACCTTATCCGCTTGCGGCCGCGTGCCGCGTTACAGGTTTTTGCGCATCAGTTCGCAGCCGACGGAAACGGAGGGGTTGAGCGGCAGCACGGCTTTGCCCAACGATTCGTAGCCGTTGAGGCGGTAGAAGCTGACGGAGTTGGTGGAGGCGTAGAGTTTGAGAAAGCCCAGCGAGGCTTGTTCGGCCAGGGTTTCGGCGCGTTGCAGCAGGGCGGTGCCCAGCCCCTGGTTGTGCATGAAGGGATGGACGTAGAGAGCGTCGAGCTGCGCCTCTTTCAAATCGAGCTGGAAGAAACCCTGTATGTTGCCTTTGAATTCGGCCACCCACAGCTCGCGTTTGGGGTCGGAGAGCGTTTCCAGATAGCTGTCGGGCGCGAGCAGTTCGCGCCAGGCTTCGAGGACGGTGGCGTCGTAGCTGCTGCGGCAGGTGTATTGGACGGCGTATTCGTGGACGTGGTAGATGTCGGCGCAGTCGGCCGATGCGGCGGGGCGCAGTACGGTTAGGATAGCCATGGCATTCCTGCGGGGATGGGTAAAACGGCGGTGCTTTGCATTTCAGACGGCCTCCGAGGCAGAAAGGCCGTCTGAAAAACGGGCGGCGGCGATTATATAACACGGCTGCCGCGCCCTTCAAAACGCGGCTCGGCGGCGCGGATTATGCGTTTTTCAGCAGGCCGTGCAGCTTTTGCGCTTGGGCAAATGCGGCCTCGGCATCGTCGGCCAATACGGTGAAATGCCCCATTTTGCGGCCGAGTCGTGCGGCTTTTTTGCCGTAAAGGTGCAGATGGGCACGCGCGTCGCTTTGCAGCGGCAGCCAATTCGGTTCGCTGCCGTCTGCGCCCCATACGTCGCCCAAAATATTGGCCATGCAGCAGGACGAAAGCAAACGGGTATCCGCAGGCGGCAGGCCGCACATCAGGCGCACTTGCTGTTGGAATTGGCTGGCGGCGCAGGCATCGATGGTGTGGTGGCCAGAATTGTGCGGGCGCGGCGCGATTTCGTTGACAACCAGCTCTTTCGTGTCGCCGACGACAAACATTTCCACCGCCAACACGCCGACATAGTCCAACTCGTCGGCCAAGCGCACGGCCATTTGCCGCGCCTGCTGCTGGATGTCCGCACTCAAACGGGCGGGCACAACGGAATAAGCCAAGATGCCGTTTTCGTGGATGTTTTCGGCCGGGTCATAGGTGTGCACGTTTTCGCTGTTCAGACGGCATACGACGACGGAAATCTCGCCGCGCAAATCGACCATTTTTTCCAGCACGCATTCCACGCCGCCCAATTCGGTAAACGCGGCTTTGGCTTCGTCAACCGTTTTCACGCGGATTTGGCCTTTGCCGTCGTAGCCCAGCGTGGCGGTTTTCAAAACGCCGGGCAACAGGGCGGCGCTGTTTTCGCTAAGGTCGTCTGAAGATTTTACCGCCTGATACGGCGCGGTTTGCAAACCGGCCGCGCGGATGCGCGCTTTTTCCAAAATGCGGTTTTGCACCACAGCCACACAGTCGCCGCTTGGCGAGACAACGGTGTGCCGCGCCAGCTTGCGCATTGCGTCGGCATTGACGTTTTCAAATTCGGTGGTTACGGCGGCGCATTTGGCCAACTCGGCAAGCGCGGCCGCATCGTCAAACGGCGCGCACAAATGGCGGTCGGCAAAGGCGGCGGCGGGCGCGTTCGGGTCGGGGTCGAGCACGGTTACGCCGTAGCCCATGGTTTTGGCGGCAGCGGCAAACATACGGCCGAGCTGGCCGCCGCCGAGGATGCCGAGCATGGCGGGGGGGAGGATGGGGGTGGTCGGGTTCATGATTCGTATCTCTTTTTATCTGTTCTATAAGGTGCGGCCTGCCGGCAATGTTTTCAGACGGCCTTTTGCGTTGCGTGCAGGCCGTCTGAAACTATTTGTCCAGCCCTTCCTGCACCATCTGTGCGGCGCGAATGACGGCGCGGGCTTTGTTTTGCGTTTCCTGCCATTCGGCTTCGGGGTCGGAATCGGCGACGACGCCCGCGCCGCTTTGCACGTGCAGCGTGCCGTTTTTAATCACGGCGGTGCGGATGGCGATGGCCAGGTCCATGTCGTTGTTGAAGCTCCATACGCCGACTGCGCCGCCGTAGATGCCGCGTTTTTCGGGCTCGAGCTCTTCGATGATTTCCATCGCGCGCACTTTGGGCGCGCCAGAGAGCGTGCCGGCGGGGAAGGCAGCGGCGAGGATGTCGATGTTGCTGACGCCTTCTTTCAGACGGCCTTCGACGTTGGAAACGATGTGCATCACGTGCGAGTATTTTTCGACGGTCATTTTTTCGGTCACGCGCACTTGGCCGGTTTGGCTGATGCGGCCGACGTCGTTGCGGCCGAGGTCGATGAGCATGACGTGTTCTGCAATTTCTTTAGCGTCGTTCAGCAAATCCTGTTCGTTGGCGGCATCTTCTTCGGGCGTGGCGCCGCGCAGGCGGGTGCCGGCAATGGGGCGGACGATGACTTTGTCTTTTTCGCGACGCACGAGGATTTCGGGCGAGGAGCCGACGATGTGGAAGTCGTCGAAGTTGTAATAAAACAGATAGGGCGAGGGGTTGAGCGTGCGCAGGGCGCGGTAGAGCGAGAGCGGGCTGTCGGCAAAGGGCATGCCCATACGCTGGCTGGGGACGACCTGCATGCAGTCGCCTGCACAGATGTAGTCTTTGATTTTTTCGACGCAGGCTTTAAACGGCTCTCGGCCGAAGCTGCTGGCGGCTTCGGTTTTTCCGCTGCCCAGCGACAGGGGGATGGCGTAGCTCTGGCGCAGCTGGACGCGGATGTCTTCGAGGCGGGCGCGGGCGCGCTCGTAAGCGTCGGCCTCGCCCGGGTCGGCGTAAACGATAAGGTGGATTTTGCCGCTGAGGTTGTCGATGACGGCCAGCTCTTCGGAGAGCATCATGAGGATGTCGGGCGCGCCGATGCGGTCGGCTTTGATGGGGTGTTTCAGACGGCCTGCGAGGTGTTCGAAGTAATAGATGGTTTCATAGCCAAAATAGCCGACGAGGCCGCCGGTGAAGCGCGGCAGGCCGGGGATTTCGGGCGTGTGGAAACGCTTGTGGAAGGCTTCAATAAATTCCAGCGGGTTACCCCTGTGCTGTTCGATAATGACGCCGTCTTCATACAGGCTGATTTCGCGGCCGGAGGCTTTGATGTAGGTGTTCGAGCCGAGGCCGACGAAGGAGTAGCGGCCGAAGCGTTCGCCGCCGACGACGGATTCGAGCAGGTAGGTGTAGGGGCGGTTGGCGAGTTTGAGGTAGATGGACAGCGGGGTATCCAGGTCGGCCAGCAGCTCCTGCACGAGGGGGATGCGGTTGTAGCCGGCGGCGGCTTGGGCGAGATATTCTTGTTTGCTGATCATGGTTTCAGACGGCCTCTCGGAATATGGCGGTTGCGGGACGGGATGGAATAAAGGCCGTCTGAAAGCGGTTTTCAGACGGCCTCTTTGTCTGAATCAGACGACGGCTTCTTCTTTTTTCTCTTTGACGCGGGCGATGTTTTCTCGGCTGAGGCCAAACAGCAGCAGCAGCGGGCTGGCAACGAGAACGGAAGAATAGACGCCGAAGACGATGCCGATGGTGAGTGCCATCGAGAAGCCGTGCAGGGCGGCGCCGCCGAAGAGGAGCATGGAGAGCACCATCGCCTCGGTCGAGCCGTGGGTGATGACGGTACGGCTCATGGTGGCGGTGATGGCGTTGTCGATCACTTCGGGCACGCTGTGGTTGCGCATGGTGCTTTTGCGGAAGTTTTCGCGGATACGGTCGAACACCACCACCGATTCGTTCACCGAGTAGCCCAAAACGGCCAGCACGCCGGCCAGCACGGTGAGGGAAAATTCCCACTGAAAGAGGGCGAAGCAGCCGAGGATGATGACGACGTCGTGCATATTGGCGATGATGGCCGACACGGCAAAGCGCCATTCGAAACGCATGGACAGATAGATGATGATGCCGACGACCACCATGCCCAGCGCAATCAGGCCGTTGTGCACCAGCTCGTCGCCGACCTGCGGGCCGATGAATTCGACCTGACGCAGCTGCACGGAAGCATCGCTTTTTTTCAGGATGTCCATGGTTTGGTTGGAGAGCTGGGCGGTGGTGGTGCCCGCTTTGTTGGGCAGGCGGATCATCAGGTGGCGGTCGCTGTTGACGGTTTGCACCTGCACGTCGCCCAGATTGAGCGCGTCGAGATCCGTGCGCACTTTGTCGACGTCGGCCGCTTGGGCGTATTCGACTTCCATCACTGTGCCGCCGGTGAATTCCACCGAGAAATTCAAGCCTTTGACGGCAAGGAAAACGACGGCGAGGATAAAGGTGGCAAGCGAGATGAAGGTGGTGAGCTTGCCGTATTTCATAAACGGGATGTCGCGTTTGAAGCGGAACAGTTCCATTGGTTTACTCCTTGTCTGCCGCGGCGGCGGGACGGATGTCGCCGCCGATGGAAATGCTTTGCAGCTTGCGTTTGCGGCCGTACCACAGGTTGACGAACATGCGCGACACGACTACCGACGAGAACATCGAGGTCAGAATGCCCAGACAGTGCACCACGGCGAAGCCGCGCACGGGGCCGGAGCCGAACAGCAGGAGGGCGATACCGGCAATCAGTGAGGTGATGTTGGAATCGACGATGGTGTCCCAGGCGTGTTTGTAGCCTTCGGCAATGGCGGCCTGCGGCTTGACGCCGTCGCGCAATTCTTCGCGGATACGCTCGTTAATCAATACGTTGGAGTCGATGGCCATACCCAGCGTCAGCGCCATGGCGGCGATGCCGGGCAGAGTGAGCGTGGCACCCAGCCAGGAGAGCGCGGCCACCAAAAGCAGCAGGTTGGACACCAGTGCAATCACCGAGAAAACGCCCATCAGGCGGTAGTAGACCACCATGAACACGGCCACGACGACAAAGCCCCACAGCGTCGAATCCATACCTTTTTTGATGTTTTCCGCACCGAGCGAAGCACCGATGGTGCGCTCTTCGACGATTTCCATCGGCGCGGCCAGCGAACCGGCGCGCAGCAGCAGTGCAATGTCTTCGGCTTCGGCACGGCTCATGCTGCCTGAGATGATGGTTTTACCGTTGGGAATCGGCTCGTTGATAACCGGCGCGGTCACGACTTCGGCCTTGCCCTGCTCCACCAGCACCATCGCCATGCGTTTGCCGACGTTGTTACGGGTGAGATCGGCAAAGATGACGGCACCGGAGTTGTTGAAGCTGACGTTGACGCCGGGCTGGCCGCGGTCGTTTTGCCCGGCCTGCGCGTCGTCGATATTGTCGCCGGTCAGCTCTACCTGTTTGCTCAGCAGCAGTTGGGCGGGCTGCTCGCCGGCGGTTTTCAGCAGCTCGTAGCCTTCGGGCACATTGCCCTCGAGCGCGGCAAAGAAGGCCGACTGGTCTTCATTGACCATGCGCACTTCCAGCGTGGCGGTGCGGCCGATGATGTCTTTGGCCTTGGCGGTGTCCTGCACGCCGGGCAGTTGGACGACGATGCGGTCAGCACCCGCCTGCTGGATCACCGGCTCGGCCACGCCCAATTCGTTGACGCGGTTGTGCAGGGTGGTGATGTTCTGCTCGACGGCCTGCTTGCGGATATTGGCGATTGCCTGTTCGGACAGGGTGAGAATCAAGCGGCTGCCATCGGAAGTGAGGGTGGCTTCGGGGAACAGGCGTTGCAGCTGCGGCAGGATTTTTTCCAATTCCGCCGCGTCTTGAAAGGGCACAGCCAAGCTGTTGTCGTTGATGGTAATCTGGCCGCTGCGGATTTTCTCTTTGCGCAGTTCGCGGCGGATGTCGCCCGCGTAGCGCTCGAAGGTTTTCTGCATTGCCGCCTTCATGTCCACCTGCATGGTGAAATGCACGCCGCCGCGCAAATCGAGGCCGAGGAACATCGGTTTCGCGCCGATTTTCGCCATCCAGTCGGGCGTATTGGCGATTTGGTTCAAAGCCGTGATATAGCCTTCGCCCAGCGCGTTTTCAATCACGGAGCGGGCTTTCATCTGCGTTTGCGAGTCTTTGAAACGCACTTTGAGCGAGCCGTCGGCAATAAACATGCCGTCGTCGGCAATACCCGCCGCTTTGAGCGCTTCGGCAACGCGCGCCTCTGTGCGGCTGTCGATGGCGAGCGACTGGCGGTTGGTGGACACCTGCACCGCCAGCGTGTCGCCGTAGAAATTTGGTATGGTGTAGAGTAGCCCCAGCGCGAGCACGGCTGTGACCAGGAGATATTTCCACAGGGGATAACGGTTCATAATCAAACCTTCAAAGGGAAAACCGTCTGATGCCTGCAACCGCAGGCGGCGTTTTCA
>CAMURX010000068.1 GCA_947097615.1 uncultured Neisseria sp.
GGCGGCCTGTTCGAGGATGGGAAACAGAAAGGTGTAGTAGTGGCGCAAATCGGCTATCGGGTGCTGCTCGAAGTATTTGAGCCATTCGCGGCGCACGGCTTTGCGGGATGCGGGGTCTTGTTGGAGTTGGGCGAGGTTGTGGCCGAGCATGGCGGCCAGGGGGTTGGGCTCGGGCGGGGGTGTGCCGCTGTGGCCGTCTGAAAGTTTGGCGGCGGGGTTGGTTTTTTTGCGGAAGAAGGAGAACATGGCGGGCTGGCTTTTTGCGTGAGGTGGTAAAGTCGGGCGGGGTGGTTCGGGCGGCTTTGGGCTGTATGGCGGGAAACGCGTGCGGTGTGGCAGATTTATCCGGCAGCGCATCCAGACCGCGTGCGTCGCTTGCGCCACACCCTGACTTAGCGGCGGAGGCCGTCTGAAAAACGTTTTTCAGACGGCCTTTGCTGTTTCAGACGGCCTTTTTCTTTTTGGCGGGGGCGGGGGCGGGTTTGCTTTTGCCGGTTTCGGCTGCGGGTTTGTCGGAGATGCCGAGGCGGCGCAGGGTGTCGTTCAGGACGCGGGTGTTGCCGCCGGCGGCACGCCCTTGTTTGAAGGTGTCGCGGGCTTCGTCTTTGCGGCCGAGTGTCCACAGGACTTCGCCCAGGTGGGCGGCAACTTCGGCTTCGGGGTGTTCTTTGAAGGCGTATTGCAGGTAGGGTAGGGCGGCTTCGGGGTCGCCTTTGAGGAAGTAGGCCCAGCCGAGGCTGTCGTTGACGGCGGGTTCTTCGGGCAGTTGTTCGAAGGCGGCGCTGATGAGGGGGAAGGCTTCTTCGATTTGGGGGGTGGGCAGGGTGAGCAGGGTGTAGCCGAGGGCGTTTTGTGCGTTGGGGTTGCCGGGGGAGAGTTCGAGGTAGCGGCGCAAGTCGGCGACGGCTTTGGCGGGTTGGCCGAGGCGGTCGCTGTAGATCATGGCGCGCTGGTAGAGGATGTTGCCGGTCATTTCGGCGTTGCCGGGCTGTTTGGCGGCGTTTTCGTAGAGGCGGTTGAGTTCGGCGAGTGCCTGTTTGGCATTGCTGCTGTGGCCGATGACGATGAGTTCGATGCCGGCGAGGTGGGCGGCGTCGAAGAAGCGTCCTTGGCGGGCGGTCATGCGGCGGGCGCGGCGGACTTCGGCGGCGGCCTGCGGCCATTTTTGTTCTTCGGCATACAGCGAGGCGGCGAGGACGGCTTTGTCGAAGGCGTAGTCGGGGGAGTGGATTTTGTCGAGCCAGCCGTGTGCTTCGGTGTAGCGTTTGTTGTCGGCGTTGCGCATGACGGCGATGACGGCGGCACGGCTTTGCTGTTCCTGCGTGCCGCTTTGGTAGGCTTTGGTGAGGTAGGAGAGGATTTCGTCGAGCGGGGCTTGGCGTCCGGCGGACAGGAGGGCGGCCTGGATGTAGAGGTCGGCGTTGGGGCGTTTGTCGATGAGTTCGCGCAGGAGTTTGCCGGCCTCTTCTTTTTTGTTGGCGAAGATGAGGGCTTCGACTTGGAGTTCTTGCCAGACGGGGGAGAGTTTGGCGGTGTCGGTTTCGGCGAAGAAGCGGTTGATGATGTCAGGTTTGCGCTGACCGATCAGGCGCATGGTGAGGTAGGTGGGGGGGAGGATGTCGCTGTCGAGCGCGGCCAGGCGTTGCAAGGCCTGAACGGCGGCGGCGGTTTTGTCGTTGAGGGCGCTGAGGATGGCGTCGGCGATGACGGCGTCGGGTTTGTCGGGGTAGGCTTTGGCGCGGTTGTGGACAGGTTCTTCCATGAGTTTGGCCACGGCGGGGTTTTGCGCGGCAGTTTGGGCGGTGAGCAGGAAGATGCGGCTGCGCTGGCCTTCGTCGGCGCCTTCGAGGGCGGCGTCGAAGCCTTCGCGGGCGTTGGCGTAATGGCCGCGCACCATGTCGCGCATCCAGGTGATGCGTTTGAGGGCGGGGCCGGGGACGGGTTCGATTTTCAGCCAGCGCTGGTAGATTTGTTCGGCCTGTTCGTAAGCGCCGAGGCCGACGGCCATGTCCATCGCGCGTTCGGCCACTTCGGGGTCGCGGGTGCGTTCGAGCATGACGAGATAGGTACCTAGGGCGGTGGCGGGGTCGCCTTTGTGCAGGGCGATTTCGGCGCCGAAGAGGGTGAAGGCGTCGTTGGTACGTTTGACGACGGCTTCGCGGCGGGCGGCTTCAGCGGCGTCGATGGTGATGTGGCGGTGGCTGCCAACCTTTGTGACGGGGCGGCCGCTTGTGCCTGCGGCGTGGAGGGCGGAGGCGGCGAGTGTCAGCAGGATGGTGAGGGCGGCGGTGGTCAGGCGGGATTTTTTGTCAGACATGGTGTTCTCGGTGGGTGCTGGGGGCGGTCTGGCGGGCGGTTCGGACTTTGCGCGGCGGCGGTTTGGCTGCGTTGAAATCCGGCTTTCAGACGGCCTGTAACGGAAAGGGGGCTACTTTAACATACGGCGGAA
This sequence comes from uncultured Neisseria sp., assembly GCA_947097615.1. Taxonomy (GTDB): domain Bacteria; phylum Pseudomonadota; class Gammaproteobacteria; order Burkholderiales; family Neisseriaceae; genus Neisseria. Next base: position 2,450 of record CAMURX010000068.1, read on the forward strand.
TGAATTTTATAGCGATTGGCTTGCAGGGGTGGTTTGCCGGCTGGCGCAGGCGGATGTGAAAACTGCGCCGCAAAGCACAAAGTTGCTTTGCGGCGCAGTTGGCGCTTGCTGCGGAGGCGGCGTCAGTCGAGCTTGCCGTGGCAGTGTTTGTATTTCAGGCCGCTGCCGCAGGGACAGGGGTCGTTGCGGTGGACGACGATGCCGCGCGCGGCCAGCGCTTCGGGGGTGTAGCTGCTGTTGTCGGCATTGGGGTCGAAGGCTTCGGCGGCCAGCCCGCTGCGCGACTGCGACAGCACTTCTTCCATGTCGGGCGCGTCGGCTTGGAAGGCGTGGGCGTTCAGGTCGGCTAAATCGGCAGGTTCGCTCTCCTGTGCCAGCGGCTCGTCCATACGGACCTGTACGGAAGCCAGTATCGAAGCAATCTGGTATTTGATGCTGTTCCACAGGTTTTGGAACATTTCGAAGGCTTCGCGTTTGTATTCCTGCTTGGGGTTTTTCTGGGCGTAACCGCGCAGGTGGATGCCCTGGCGCAGGTAGTCCATAGCCGACAGGTGGTCGCGCCACTGGGTGTCGATGACTTGCAGCATGACGTTGCGTTCGTACTGGCGCATTTCGTTTTCGTCGACAAGGGCGGTTTTGTTGCTGTAATCCTGTTCCATTTGTGCCAGCAGGCGTTCTTTCACGTCTTGGTTGTCGAGCGTGTTGTCTGCTTTCAGCCAGCCTTGGATGTCGGCATGCAGACGGAAATCGCTTGCGAGGCGGGCTTCCAGTCCGGGCAGATCCCATTGTTCTTCCATGCTGTCGGGCGGCATGTGGGTATCGATCAGTGCGGAGACGGTTTCGGTACGGAATTCTTTGCCGATTTCGCTGATGCTGTCGGAGGCGAGGATGTCGTTGCGCAGGAAGTAGATGACTTTGCGCTGGTCGTTGGCGATGTCGTCGTATTCCAAAACCTGTTTGCGCATATCGAAATTGCGGCCTTCGACTTTGCGCTGCGCGCCTTCGATCTGGCGGGTGAGCATGCCCGCTTCGATGGCGACGCCGCGCTCGGGAGCGAGGCGGTTGAGGATGGCGGCGGCGCGGTCGAGCGCGAAGAGGCGCAGGAGCGGGTCTTCAAACGAGAGGTAGAATCGGCTGGAACCGGGGTCGCCCTGGCGTCCGGCGCGGCCGCGCAGTTGGTTGTCGATGCGGCGGCTTTCGTGGCGCTCCGTGCCGATGATGTGCAGGCCGCCCGCTTCCATTACTTTGTCGTGCTCTTCCTGCCAGCCGTTTTCCAGGGCAGAAATTTTGGCGGCTTTTTCTTCTTCGCTTAGGCTCTCGTCGGCACGGACGGCGTCGGCCTGGTGTTTGACGTTGCCGCCTAGCACGATGTCGGTACCGCGTCCGGCCATATTGGTGGCGACGGTAATCGCGCCGACTTTGCCCGCCTGCGCCACAATCAGGGCTTCGCGCTGGTGTTCTTTGGCATTTAACACGTTGTGCGGAATGCCATGTTGGCGCAGCAGGGTGGAAACGAGTTCGGAGTTTTCGATGCTGGTGGTGCCGACGAGTACGGGTTGGCCGCGGTTGAAGCATTCGATGATGTCTTTGACGACGGCTTCGTATTTTTCTTCGGCCGAGCGGAAAATCTGGTCGTTGAAGTCTTTGCGCTGAATCGGGCGGTTGGTCGGGATGATGACGGTTTCCAGATTGTAGATGCTCTGGAATTCGAAGGCTTCGGTGTCGGCCGTGCCGGTCATGCCGGCGAGTTTGGTGTAGAGGCGGAAGTAGTTTTGGAAGGTAATCGAAGCGAGGGTTTGGTTTTCGCGTTTGATTTCGACGCCTTCTTTGGCTTCGATGGCCTGATGCAGGCCGTCCGACCAGCGGCGGCCCGACATCAGGCGGCCTGTGAATTCGTCGACGATGACGATTTCACCGTCTTGAATCACATAGTGCTGGTCTTTGTGAAACAGCGAATGGGCGCGCAGGGCGGCCATCAGGTGGTGCATCAGGGAGATGTTGGAAACGGCGTAGAGCGAATCGCCTTCGGCCAGCAGGCCGATGCGCGTCAGGATGGCTTCGGCATGTTCGTGGCCGGCTTCGCTGAGCAGGACGCTGTGGTTTTTTTCGTCCACCCAGTAATCGCCTTCGCCTTCTTCGGTTTCCTGGCGGAACAGCTGCGGGGGAACTTGGTTCATGATTTCGTACAGGCTGACGTTGTCGTCGGCCTGGCCGGAGATAATCAGCGGCGTGCGCGCTTCGTCGATGAGGATGGAGTCGACTTCGTCCACTACGGCGAAATTCAGTTCGCGCTGCACTTTGTCGTATTGGTTGACGACCATATTGTCGCGTAGGTAGTCGAAACCGAACTCGTTGTTGGTGCCGTAGGTGATGTCGGCGCCGTAGGCGGTTTGGCGCTGGAAGGGGTCGAGATCGCTGATGATGACGCCGACTTCGAGGCCGAGGAAGTTGTAAAGCGGACGCATGGTTGCCGCGTCACGCTGTGCCAGATAGTCGTTGACGGTGACGACGTGCACGCCTTTGCCCGAAAGGGCGTTCAGATACACGGGCAGGGTGGCGACCAGGGTTTTGCCCTCGCCGGTGCGCATTTCGGCGATTTTGCCGTAGTGCAGCACCATGCCGCCGATCAGCTGGACGTCGAAATGGCGCATGCCGAGCACGCGGCGCGAGGCTTCGCGGCAGACGGCGAAGGCTTCGGGCAGGATGTCGTCCAAACTTGCGCCCTCGGCGATGCGCTGTTTGAATTCGGCGGTTTTGCCTTGCAGCGCAGCATCGTCTAGCGCTTGGATGCCTGCTTCCAATTCGTTGATTTTCGCTACGGTTTTCCGATATTGTTTCAGCAGGCGGTCGTTGCGGCTGCCGAATACTTTTTTTGCCAGTTGGGTAAGCATGGGATTTTTGAACCTGTTTTTAAAGGCGGTAACGGCGCATTTTAACACAGGCCGTCTGAAATAAATAATCCGCCCGCATGGGGTGCGGGCGGTTGCGGAGGGGTTGTTTTTCGCGGGAACGGGGCTTGGGTGGGTTTCAGACGGCCTTTTCTGTTTTGCGGCATGAGGCCGTCTGAAAAGTATTCAGACGGCCTCTTATTATTCCGTTTGTTCCGTTGCTGCGGGGGTGACGGTAAACGCGGCCTGTATCAGGCCGCAGAGATCCAGTTCGAGCCTGTCGCCGCCGCTCAGACGGCCGACACCGGCAGGCGTGCCGGTGAAGACGATGTCGCCGCGGCGTAGGCCGTAGGTTGCTGCAAGATGGCAGAGGACGGCGGGCAGGCTGTAAATCATCAGGGAGGTGTCGCCCTGCTGGCGCAGGATGCCGTTTTGCCGCAGGGAAAAGCGGGTGTGCAGCGGGTCGGGCAGGCGGTCGGCGGGCAGGAAGTCCGATACGCAGGCTGCGCTTTTGAATCCTTTGGCTTTTGTCCACGGCAGGCCTTTGTTTTTCAATTCGGTTTGGACATCTCGGGCGGTGAGGTCGAGGCCGGCGGCGTAGCCTGCGACCAGGGCGAGGGCGTTGTTTTCGTCTAGGCTGTCGGCGTCGCTGCCGATCAGCAGCACCAGTTCTGCTTCGTAATGCACGTCGGCGCTGTATGCGGGCAGGCGGATTTGTCCGCCGTTGCGCAGGAGGGCGGAGTTGGGTTTGAGGAAAACCAGCGGCTCGGTCGGGGTTTCGTTTTGCAGCTCGGCGATGTGGTCTACATAGTTGCGGCCGATGCAGTAGATGTTGTTGGCGCGGACGGGGCGGGAATCAAGCAGGATGTCGGTCATGGTGTTTCCTTTTGCGGATGTGACGGAAGGTCTGTTTCAGACGGCCTTTTCGGCTGCTTTGCCTTTCAGACGGCCTGAGGCCGTTTGAAAGGACATATGGCGGGTGGATTGTAGCGTGTTTACCGGCCGGTGCCGTTTGCCGCCGACAAAAAAAACGGCATACCGTTTTTGCGGTATGCCGTGACAGGGTGCAGGGTTGCTGCTTGTTTGGCAGTGGTTTGCAGCGGCGGTTTGTTCCGCCTTAGTCCTCTTGCGCCCCGAGTTGCAGGTAGTTGGGCAGGCCCATTTTGGCAATCAGTTCCTGCTGGGTTTCCAGCCAGTCGATGTGCTCTTCGTTGACGTTTTTCTGTTTTTCCAACAGCGCGCGGCTGACATAGTCCTGGCTTTCTTCGCACAGGGCGATGGCGGCGGCCAGCTCGGCATGTTTTTCTTCCTCTTTGGCCAAGTCGCATTTGATGATTTCTTCGGTGTTTTCACCGATCAGGAGCTTGCCCAGCTCTTGCAGGTTGGGCAGTCCTTCGAGCATCAGGATGCGTTCGATCAGGGCGTCGGCGGATTTCATTTCGCGGATGGACTGCTTGTAGAAATGTTCCGACAGCTCTTCCAAGCCCCAGTTTTTCAGGATGCGGGCGTGGAGGAAGTATTGGTTGATGGTCACCAGCAAAAGGCCGAGGTTTTTGTTCAGCCCGCGGATGACGTTGCGGTCGCCTTGCATGTTTCTTTCCTTTTGTGTGGCTGTTTACAGCTGGCTTTGGGTGTAGTTTTCCAGACCCATGATGTCGATCAGGCGCAGCTGCTGTTCGAGCCAGTGGGCGTGGTCTTCTTCGGTGTCGGCCAGTTGTTTGACCATGATGTCGCGGGTGACGTAGTCCTGTTTTTCCTCGCACAGTTTGATGCCTTTTTTCAGTGCGGCGCGCACTTCCAATTCGGTGTTCAAATCGGCTTTGAGCATGGAGGGCAGGTCGCTGCCGATGTTCAGCGCGGTGGGTACCATGTTGGGTGTGCCGCCCAGCATCAGGATGCGGCGGATAAACTGTTCGGCGTGTTCGGTTTCTTCCACCATTTCGTGGCCAAGACGCTCGAAGAGTTTGCTGTAGCCCCATTCGGAGTACATGCGGGAGTGGATGAAGTATTGGTCGCGTGCGGCCAACTCGCCCGCCAAAAGTTCGTTCATATAATCGATGACTGCTTTATCGCCTTGCATAATTATTTCCTTGTTTGTCCGGATTAAAAAAAATCGGTGTGGTTTGGGTTTGGCAGAAGGTTTGTGTCCCGCCTTGTTTCGGGCGGCGTTTTTTGAATGGGCGCATTCTAGCAGCGCCAAAACGCAATGCAACTTTTCTTTTAAAATACAAACAATTATCAGGCGAAAGGCTGGGGCTTGAAGAAGGCTGTCTGAAAGTATTGCTTTGTTTCCTTTGGGGTTTTAATCCGTTTGATTTTAATAAAAGCTCTCAATAAATTTTGTTATTTACATAGTTTAACCAAATGCAAGAAAGCGCCCGTGCAACAGCCTTTTGCACGCGGTAAAAATCCGACCCTGCGGCGGCAAAGTGCTATAATCCGCCGCTTTTCCATTCCGTCAGCAAAAGTACAAAACTTATGAAACAAATCCGCAACATCGCCATCATCGCCCACGTTGACCACGGCAAAACCACGCTGGTTGACCAGCTCTTGCGCCAGTCCGGCACTTTCCGCGCCAACCAGCAGGTGGACGAGCGCGTGATGGACAGCAACGATCTCGAAAAAGAACGCGGCATTACCATTCTCGCCAAAAACACCGCCATCGAATACGAAGGCTACCACATCAACATCGTCGATACCCCCGGACACGCCGACTTCGGCGGCGAAGTGGAGCGCGTATTGGGCATGGTCGATTGCGTGGTACTGCTGGTTGACGCCCAAGAAGGCCCGATGCCGCAAACCCGCTTCGTGACCAAAAAAGCGCTGGCGCTGGGCTTAAAACCCATTGTTGTGATTAACAAAATCGACAAACCCACCGCCCGCGCCTCGTGGGTAATCGACCAAACCTTTGATCTGTTCGACAATCTCGGCGCCACCGAAGAACAGCTGGATTTCCCGATTGTGTACGCATCAGGCCTGAGCGGCTTTGCCAAACTCGAAGAAAGCGACGAGAGCAGCGATATGCGCCCGCTGTTCGACACCATCCTGAAACACACTCCCGCCCCCAGCGGCGATGCCGACGCCCCCCTGCAACTGCAAATCTCCCAGCTCGA
>CAMURX010000069.1 GCA_947097615.1 uncultured Neisseria sp.
GCTGCGCCTTGCCGTATTACCCATACTGTCTGCGGCTTGCTGCCTTGTATCTTTCCCATTTTGTTTCACTATTATACGGCAAGAGGCCGTCTGAAAACCCTGCGGCGGGTTTTCAGACGGCCTGACATTCGCGGCGCGTGTTCAGCCGTCGATGAGGGCATCAACGAAGGTACGGGCGTTGAAGGGACGCAGGTCGTCGATGCTTTCGCCGACGCCGATGTAGCGCACGGGTATCGGGCGGGCGGAGGCGAGGGCGGCGAGGACGCCGCCTTTGGCCGTGCCGTCGAGTTTGGTGACGATAAGGCCGGTGACGCCCAGCGCGTCGTCGAAGGCTTTGACCTGGTTGACGGCGTTTTGGCCGATATTGGCATCGAGCACGACGATGATTTCGTGCGGCGCCTCGGGCATGGCTTTCTGCAAAACGCGTTTGACCTTTTTGATTTCTTCCATCAGGTGCAGTTGGGTGGGCAGGCGTCCGGCGGTGTCGGCCAGTACGATGTCGGTTTTGCGGGCTTTGGCCGACTCGACGGCGTCGTAGCAGACGGCGGCGGAATCGCCTTTGGCCTGGGAGATGACAGTAACGCCGTTGCGCTCGCCCCATTCCTGCAACTGCTCGCGAGCGGCGGCGCGGAAGGTGTCGCCTGCAGCGAGGATGACGGATTTGCCCTGCTGCTGGAAGTATTTGGCAAGTTTGCCGATGGAGGTGGTTTTGCCCGCGCCGTTGATGCCGGCCATCATGATGACGAAGGGTTGGCCGTTGTCGGGAATTTCGAGTGGTTTTTCCAGCGGGGCGAGGAGGTCGTAGAGGGCTTCTTTGAGCGCCTGACGCAGCTCGCGGCCGTCTGAAAGGCCTTTGAGGGAGACGCGGCGGCGCACTTCGTCCATCAGCTGCTCGGTGGCTTCGATGCCCATGTCGCTGGTGAGGAGGACGGTTTCGAGTTCTTCGTACAGGTCTTCGTCGATTTTGCCGCCACCGAACACGCCCGCGAGGGATTTGGCCATTTTGTCGCGCGATTTGCCGAGGCCTTTTTTCAGACGCGCTGCCCAGCTGCTGCTGTCGGCTTGCTCGGTGTCGGTTTGTTCCGTATCGGTTGCGGACGGGGGTTCGGCGGTGTCTGCCGCTGCGGCTTCGGGCGGCGGGTTGTCGTTTTCAGACGGCCTCCCGTCTGCTGCTGCCTCAGGCGTGGTTTCGCTCGGGTTTGGGCCGTTTGAAACGGTGTTGTCGGACGGGGTTTCGTCTGCGGGTGCGGGTTCTTGCGTTTCGGCGGGACGGTTGAGCAGGCCGCTGCGGTCGGCGTTGCGGATGTCGTCGAGGTATTTCTGACGCGCGGCGGCGGCTTCGTCGGCCGCGCTTTCGGCTGCGTCCGGCGCGGTGTCGGTTTGCTCCGCTTCTTTGTCGGCGGGTTCGTTTTTGCGTTTAAATAGGAAGTCGAATAGTGCCATGTGTGTTCCTGACGGCGGGTAGTGGGTTAGTGTTTGTCGGCCTGGCGGGAAACGGCGTTGAGCTGCTCGGCGGTCAGCGGGCTGTCGTCTTCGAAGCTGACGTTGTCGCCGAGGTCGCCGTCGTCCATTTGCAGGCCGTCGTCTTCGGGCAAAACCGTGTTCTGCACGGGTTCGACAGGCTGCGGCGCGGGCTGGGGAGCGGGGGTGCGCCGAAAGAGCTTGGCAAGAAATCCGAACATGATTTATTCCTTTTATTGCGTTGTTAGGCTGCTGGCGGCGGATTGTAACGCAAGCGGCGTGGATTGGGGCGCGGCGGCGGCGCTTTTTTGCTTTTCAGACGGCCTTTGCCCCTTTAATATGCGCATTTCGTTTATTTGTTGACAGGAATTCGGATGATGTTGCGTTATTCTGCGGTGCTGCTTTTGGCGCTTGCGCCGTTTTCGCAGGCGGAGACGGTGCTCTCGACGCTGCACAACGGCATGAAGGTGTTGGTGAAGGAAGACAGACGCGCGCCGGTGGCGGCGGTGCGGCTGTGGTACAAGGTGGGTAGCGTGGACGAGCACGCGGGCAAAACGGGTTTGAGCCACGCGCTGGAACATATGATGTTCAAGGGCACGAAGGCCGTGCCTGCGGGCGAGTTCAGCCGCCGCGTCGCCGCGTTAGGCGGCAACGACAATGCCTACACCAACCGCACGGAAACGGTGTACACCACCAATATCGCGGTGAAAAATCTGAATGAGGTGCTGAAAATGGAGGCCGACCGCATGACCGGCCTCAATTTCAGCGACAAGGCTTTTGCCAACGAGATGGACGTGATCCGCGAAGAGCGCCGCATGCGCACCGACGACAGCCCCGACGGCAAGTTGTGGGAAACGCTGCACATCAAAATGTGGCGCAAACCCTTCAACAAAGCGCCCGTTATCGGCTACATGGCCGACCTGCACAAACTCAAAGCCGCCGATCTGCGCGCGTGGTACAAACAATGGTATGCGCCGAACAATGCCATGCTGGTTGTCGTCGGCGACGTGGACGCGCGGCAGACCGTGAAAGAAGCGGAAAAACTGTTCGGCAGCATCCCCAAGCGCAAACTGCCAGCGCGCAACGGCGAATTTGAGAGGCCGTCTGAAGCGCGCGCCGTGCAGGCCGAAGTGTACGCCGTTACCGCCCAGCCCATCGTCAGCCTCAACTGGCGCGTGCCCGCTGCCGAAAAAATCAGCGACGAAATGCCCTATGCCCTCGAAATGCTCGGCCTCGTCCTCGCGGGCACGGATTCGGCACGCTACAACAAAAAACTCCAACGCGGCGACGCCGTGGCATTGGCCGTGTCGGCCGGATACAGCGACTTCGGCCGCAAAAACGCCATCTTCTCCGTCGGCGGCCTGCCCAACGGCCAAACCACGCCCGAAGAGCTGAAAAAGCGCCTGCTTGCCGAAATCCGCGACATCGCCGACAAGGGCGTCACGCAGGAAGAACTCGAACTCATCCGCCGCCCCGTCGAAACCTCGCGCATCTTCGCCAAAGACTCCGTACGCAGCCAGGCCGACACCCTAGGCGAACTCGAACACAACGGCTTCGGCTGGCAGACCGAAGACGAAGCCGTCCGCCGCCTGCTCTCGGTTACGCCCGCACAAGTGCAGGCCGCCGCCCGCCTGATTGCCGCCTCGCCGCTGACGCAGATTACCGTCCTGCCCAAAGCGCGGCAGGCGCAGGCGGCAGAAGGCCGTCTGAAAACACCCGAAACACCCGCCGCCGCGCAAGAAAACAAGGCACAGCCATGAACAAAGTCCTCATCCTCCCCCTCGCGGCCGCCCTGGCCGCCCCCGCATACGCCGTTACCTTCCAACGCTGGCAAACCGCCGACGGCGCCACCGTCACCTACGCCGAGCGGCGCGAACTGCCCATCGTCCACATGGAAATCGTCTTCAAAGGCGCGGGACAAACCGGCGAAAGCGTCAAGGGCGCCGCCGCCATGACCGCCGACATGCTCACCTCCGGCAGCGAGCAATACAGCGAAGAAGAACTCTACGACCGCAGCAACCGCCTCGGCATCACCATAGGCAGCAGCGCGGGCACGGAAAACGCCTCCGTCTCCTTCGCCTCCCTCAGCCGCCGCGACACCCTTTCAGACGGCCTCAAACTCGCCAACCAAATCATCGCCCATCCCAAATTCGACGAAAAAATCCTCGAACGTGAAAAAACACAGGCCGTCACCGCCCTACGCCAAAGCCTGAGCAACCCCTCCTTCCTCGCCTCGCGCGCGCTCACTATCCTCAACTACGGCAACCACGCCTACGCCGACACCGCGCGTTTGAACGAAGCCGACATCGCCGCCGTCACTACCGATGCTTTGAAAGCGCACCACCGCAGCACCTACGCCAAAAACAACGCCTACGTCGCCATCGTCGGCGACGTCAGCCGCAAGGAAGCCGACGAAATGGCCACCGCCGTCCTCGACGGCCTGCCCGCCCAGGCGGATATCCGCCCCATCGCCGACATCCCCCAAACCGACGGGCGGCAGCAGGACATTCCTTTCGCCGACAAAGAACAGGCCGTCGTCGTGATGGGGCTGCCCCTGCTCGTGCACAAAGACCCCGATCGCTACGCCCTCACCGTCGGCAACTACATCCTCGGCGGCGGCGGTTTCGACAGCCGCCTGATGAAAACCCTGCGCGACGAAAAAGGGCTGGTCTACGGCGTTTCCTCCTCGCTCAGCCCCTTGGAGAAAAAAGGGCCGTTTGCCGTTTCCTTCTCCACCAAAAAAGGCAGCGCCGCCGAAGCGCTGGCCGCCGCCCGCAGTGTTTTGGAAAACTTCATCGCCCAAGGGCCGACCGAAGCCGAACTGAAACAGGCCAAAGACAACATCGTCGGCAGCTTCCCGATGAGTTTCGACACCAACGCCAAAACCGTCGGCCTCGCCGCCGCCGTCGGCGTGCGCGGCCTGCCGCTCGACTACTACGACAACTACACGCGCAACATCGAAGCCGTTACCGCCGAACAGATTAAAGAAGTCTGGCAGCGCCGCCTCGATCCCAAGAAAATGAACGTCGTTACCGTCGGCAAAGAAACGCGCTGAGGCCGTTTTGCAAACAGCACAAAGGCCGTCTGAAAGGGTTTCAGACGGCCTTTTCGTGTCTGCACGGTTTGTTTTTGTATCGGGTTGGCATGGGCTTTGAGGCCGTCTGAAAAGGGATTTTGAGGCCGTCTGAAAGCGGAGTTACAACTACCGCCGTATTTTCAGACGGCCTTATGTTTCCCCTGTCAGGCAAACGCGGGACAATGCAAAAAGGCCGTCTGAACGCTTTTCAGACGGCCTTTCCATGTCCGCACGGTCTGTTCCGTATCGGGTCGGCAGGCATTTTGAGGCCGTCTGAAAACATGGCGGCGGCAGGCTTTTAACTTCGGTGAAACTCTGCTTTCAGACGGCCTCCTGCACCGTTTCACACGTCGGTATCGTCCACCAGCCCTTCCGCCGTCTGCTCGGGGCGGAAGCGGACGGATTGGGGATAGGGGTAGAAATCGTCAAACAGCCCCTGCTCCAACCGCTCTTTTTTGCCCTGCCAAAATTCGGGGGTCAGGAGGTCGCGGTGGTGTTTGAGGAAGACCTGCCGCACGTCGGGTTCGCCCAAGAGGAAGGGGGCGAATTCTTCGGGGAACACGTCGCCTTTGTGTATGGGATACCAGGGTTCGGCGGCCATTTCGGCTTCGGGGGTCGGCGCGGGCGGGATTTTGCGGAAGTTGCAGTCGGTCATGTATTCGATTTCGTCGTAGTCGTAGAAAATCACGCGGCCGAAGCGGGTCATACCGAAGTTTTTGTAGAGCATGTCGCCGGGGAAGATGTTGGCCGAAGCCAGCTCTTTCAGGGCGAAACCGTAGTCGATGACCGCCGCCGCCTTTTCCTCAGGATTGGCCTGCTGCATAAAGAGGTTGAGCGGTTGCAGGCGGTATTCGATGTAGGCGTGTTTGATGACAACCATGTCTTCGGTTTCTTCAATCTGGCTGGGGGCGAGGCTGCGCATTTCGGCGAGAAAGGCTTCGTCGCAGCGCGATTTGGGCAGCGGGATGTCGGAAAACTCCATGGTGTCGGCCATGCGTCCGACGCGGTCGTGTTTTTTCACCAGCAGGTATTTCTGCCGCACGTATTCGCGGTCGAAGTCTTTGTTGGCGCCGAAGGTGTCTTTGATGACTTTGAACACATAGGGGAAGGAGGGCAGGGTGAACACGCTCATCACCAGCCCTTTCACGCCGGGCGCGAGGATGAATTTGTCGTCGGAATAGCGCAGGTGCTGGGCAAACTCGCGCCAGAAGATGTTTTTGCCCTGCTTGTGCAGGCCGAGCAGGGTGTAGAAATCGCCGTCGGAGCGCATCGGCAGCATTTCGCGCAGAAAACGTACGTAGCCGCTGGGCACGGGCATGTCGACGAGAAAATAGGCGCGGGCGAAGGAGAAAAGCACGGAAATCTGTTTCGGGTCGAACAGCGCGGCGTCGATTTTCAGACGGCCTCTTCCGTCGTGCACCACCGCCAGCGCGAAGGGATGGCTGCTGCTGCCGTTGATGATGCGGCCGAAGATATAGGCCGATTTGTTGCGGTAAAACGCCGAATCGAGCACTTGGACGTGCAGGTTCAATTCCTGCGGCGGCCATTCCGCGCCGAAGTGCCGCCGCGCCGCGCGCATGATGTCGGCCACGTCGGCCGCCGCGTGGGCAAAGGGAATCTGCCAGTCGAAATGGCCGAGTATGCGGCGCAGGCAGCCGCGCAGGCCGGTTTCGGCGGGGTAGTAGGGGAAGAAAACGGGCGGGTCGGAGTCGATGAATTCGGTGCTGATGGCCGGTTTGACGAAGATAAAGCGGTTGTTGAAATACTTTTTGTCCAGCACTTTGGTGGATACGGAATTGAAAAAGGTTTCGGCCAGCTCGGGCTGCTTGTGGTCGACCAGCAGCGCGATGTATTCCTTTTTCACCTCCGCCCACAAATCCTCCGACGTCCCCTGCGGCAGGCTTTGGCGCAGAATGTCCGCCGCCTCGCGCACGCGGCTGTCGTACATCTGGATGCGCTGCGCCGACAAATCCTGTATCCCCTTCCAGTCGCCGCGCTCGAACAGCGCTTTGGCCTGCGAGGATTTTTCGCGGAACAGGCGGTAGTGTTTGTCGAAACCGGCCAGCATGGTTTCGGCGGTGCGGCGGGCGCAGCTTTGTTGAGCCGTCATCTCGTTCTCCTTTGTGTATAAATTATCGGGCAGGCCGACATTATGCCGCGCGGCGCGAAAAAGCAAGCCACCCGCCGCGCTTGAAACCCTTTCAGACGGCCTTATATAGCCGCGCATGAAAAATCCCTTCCGTTACTTCCAAAAAGGCAAAAACATGAACGAACAAAACCCCGCACCCGAAGAAGAACTGAATACCGCCGATCAGGCCGAAGCCGCGCCGCCGAGCTATGAAGACTTGCAGGCGCAGGTGGCCGAACTGGAGGGCCGTCTGAAAGACGAAGAGCTGCGCGGCCTGGCCAACGAACAAAACTTGCGCCGCCGCCACCAGCAGGAAATCACCGACGCCTACAAATTCGCCGGACAAAAATTTGCCGCCGAAATGCTGCCGGTGAAAGACTATCTGGAAATGGCACTGCTCGACCAAAGCGGCAATTTCGACGCCCTGAAAATGGGCGTGCAGATGACGCTGAACGAACTGCAAAAAGCGTTCGATGCCACGCATATCAAAGAAATCAACCCGCAGCCCGGCGACAAACTCGACCCACACCAACATCAGGCAATGCAGGCGGAGGAGAGCGAGCAAGAAGCCAATTCCATCATCCGCGTCTTGAAAAAAGGCTATCTGTTGAACGACCGCATCTTGCGTCCGGCCATGGTGGTTGTAGCCAAAAGTGCGGAAAACGCCGAATAGGCACAGTTCCCGAACCATCCCGCATTTTGTTTTCGGACGGCCTCAGAGGCCGTCTGAAACATAAGGGGAAACGGAAAAATTAAATTAACATTTTGATTTTAAATTTCAAAAAGTTGTCATTTTTTTACAACACAGCACTTGAAAACCGCCGTCTGTCCCCTATTTTGCATGCCAAGCAACAGTGGCCGGAAACAAAACAGGCCGTCTGAAAATTCTATTATTTGAAGGAGTATTAACACTATGGCAAAAGTAATCGGTATCGACTTAGGTACAACCAACTCTTGTGTATCCATCTCTGAAAACGGTCAAACCAAAGTTATTGAAAACGCAGAAGGCGCACGCACTACGCCGTCTGTCGTCGCTTATCTGGACGGCGGCGAAGTCCTCGTCGGCGCACCCGCCAAACGCCAAGCCGTAACCAACGCTAAAAACACCATCTACGCTGTAAAACGTTTGATCGGTCATAAATTTGAAGACAAAGAAGTTCAACGCGACATCGAATCCATGCCTTTCGAAATCATCAAAGCCAACAACGGCGACGCATGGGTGAAAGCGCAAGGCAAAGAGCTGTCTCCGCCGCAAGTTTCCGCAGAAGTCCTGCGTAAAATGAAAGAAGCCGCCGAAGCTTACTTGGGCGAAAAAGTAACCGAAGCCGTGATTACCGTTCCGGCCTACTTCAACGACAGCCAACGTCAAGCCACCAAAGACGCAGGCCGTATCGCCGGTTTGGACGTAAAACGCATCATCAACGAGCCGACCGCAGCCGCTTTGGCATTCGGTATGGACAAAGGCGACAACAAAGACCGCAAAGTAGCCGTATATGACTTGGGCGGCGGTACCTTCGATATTTCCATCATCGAAATCGCCAACCTCGACGGCGACAAACAATTCGAAGTATTGGCAACCAACGGCGATACTTTCTTGGGCGGCGAAGACTTCGACCAACGCCTCATCGACTACATCATCGCCGAGTTCAAAA
>CAMURX010000070.1 GCA_947097615.1 uncultured Neisseria sp.
GCTTTTTCGGCGGCTTCGCGCGCTTTGCGTGTTTCGCGGTTCTGCCAGCGGGCGCGGGCGTGGGCGGCGGCGGCAAAGCGCGGGTCGGTTTCGTTGTCGGACAGGGAGCGCGCCTGCGGCAGGAAGGTGTCGGCAGACGGGTTTTCAGACGGCCTCATGTGGATGCAGTCGACGGGACAGGGGGCAACGCACAGGCCGCAGCCGGTGCATTCTTCGGCGATAACGGTGTGCATGAGTTTGGATGCGCCCATGATGGCGTCGACGGGGCAGGCGCGGATGCAGGCGGTGCAGCCGATGCAGGCGGACTCGTCTATCCAGGCCAGCGCGGGGGCTTGCGTTTTGGTGGGGGCGAGTGGCGGTTTGCCGAGCAGTCGGGCGATGTCGAGCATCACCGTTTCGCCGCCCGGCGCGCATAGGTTCACCGCCGCTTCGCCCGCCACCAGCGCTTCGGCATAGGGCAGGCAGCCGTCGTAGCCGCATTCGCGGCATTGGGTTTGCGGCAGCAGGCGGTCGATTTGGCGGGCGGATACGGCGGTCATGGCGGAATCGGGTTTTGGTCGGTAAAAAAAGGGCGGCATTGTAACAGATGGATTTGCAAGGCGTTTGTTTGGCTCGGCATATAGGACAAAATGGAGGCTATCAGCCATCTTTAACTGATAGATAATCTTTAATAAACATAATCTTATTTCCATCCTGCATACCATGATGGCAATCAAAATAGCGCTTGGGGATTGAGCCGCTTGTTGCCGCTAAGTTGTCTGTCGCAGGTGTGGCATTTGTAGCATTGTCTGGCGTTTCGGCAGCCGTTCTTTTTGATTTGTTTTGAGCCGCAAAAAGGGCATTTTTTGTATTCAAAGCCTTTGGACCCCTTTAAAGCCTTATAGGATAAGGCTTGTAGGGAATTTTTAGCCTCCATTTTGTTACTCACGCTCCGCATTCAGATGTCTTGCAAAAGTCGCCGCAGCGGCACAGTGCCATCCCGGCCTTCCCGCGCGGGCGTGGCTGGCAAGAGGCCGTCTGAAAGGGCGGTCGGTGTTTCGGCTGCGCCGGAACTGCGCTTTCAGACGGCCTCTGCGGGTTTGGCGTTACGCCTGTCTGCCGCGTGCAAAGAACCCGGGCGCTTATTTTTTGCGGCGGCGGGGCAGGGTGTCGGGCAGGTTGACGCGGCTGTAGAAGCTGCCGTTAATCTGTGTGACGTTGATATGGTACAGGCGGTAGGCGGTGAAGAGTTCGCGGTCGGGCGGCTGCGGGTTTTGCCAGAACTCGGCCAGCGGCTGGCGCGAGGTGAGGCCGGGGATGTCGTAGTGGGCGCGGCCGAGCAGTTTGACGGGCATGTTGTGGATGAGGGCGGAGAGGCCGCTGGTGCTGTTGAGCGTGACCATACCCGCGCCGTGGCGCAGGAAGACGGGCAGCGGCACGTCGTGGACATAATAAATGCGCCGTTTCAGGTCGGGATGGCGGGCGGCGAAGGCGGCGATGTCGCGGCTGTAGTCGGTGAAGCCCCTGTCCATCGGGTGGTGTTTGATGATGAGCGTGGTGTCGGACGGGGCGTGGGCGGCGAAAGATTCGAGAACGTGCAGCAGGAAGTCGCGCACGGAGGCAAAGTCGCTGTGGACGTGCACCTGGCTGTCGTTGAACACTTGCAGGGGGACGATGAAGAAGCGGCCGAAGCGGCCTTTGGCCGTTTGGGCGGCAAAGCGGTGGTCGGAGAGTGCGTAGCCCGCGCGGCGGATGCCCGAGCGCAGCCACAGGCCGATGTAGTGCGGCAGGCCGAAGGCTCGGTGGTGGCGGTAGGCGGGGTAGCGGCTGCTGAAGAGGTTGGCAGCGGCGTAGTACCACATGGCGCGTTTGGCGCGCGGCCGGAAACCGTCGGGCACGGGTGCGGGCGGGCGGTATTGCTGCACGGCGAGTTTGCGCTGCGCTTTGAGAAAGAAAGAACCCTCGCGCGGCAGCGGCGAATAGGCGTTGACGCCGCCTTCTTCGAGGGTGACGAAGTGCGGGCGGAAATAGCCTTCCTCAAACGCCCAGAAGGACACGCGCGCCGCCGCGCAAATTTCTTTGGCAATAACGTGGTAGAGGCGGTTGTCGCCGAAGCAGGCGACGGCGTCGATTTTGTGTTCTTTGAGAAAGAGGGCGAGAAATTCCGCGAAGGCTTCGGGCGTGCCGCGGTAGGCGCTGACGCCCTCTGCGGCGGGATAATAGGCTTCGTCGCCGCCGTTGAAGTTGATTTTGAATACGCGCGCGCCGCGGGTTTCCAGCCAGTCGGCCAAACGGCGGAAGAAGGGGCCGACCGGCCCCTGCAAAAGCAAAACGCGCCGCTTGCGGGCGAGTTTTTCCAGATTCGACGGGATGGGTTTCATGAGGGAAAAATGTGGTTTGCGGCGTGCGGCCGCCGTTTTGGCGACGACGGCTGTTGTTAAGGGGCGGTATTTTAAGCGTTAATGCTACCGTATTTCAAGTTTGTAAACCGTTTGTTCCGCAAAGGGCGGCGTAATGCCGCTCAGCCGATAAAGCGGGCGGCGTAGGGGCAGCTGGCGGTGAGTGGGATGTTGTGTCCGGCGGCGTGCGCCATCAGCGCGTCTACCAGTATTTTTGCCAGCCCGCGCCCTTGGAAATCGGGCGAGACTTCGGTGTGGTATACGTCCCAGCCGTCGTTGTGCTCGCGGTAGGCGATGTGGCCGGCTTCGGTGCCGTCGATGGTGAGGGTGAAACGGTGCTGTTCGGGTTGGTGGGTGACTGTGTTCATGGTGTTCTCCTTGTGTTTCAGGGCATGGCCGGGCGGTGGAAGCGGGGGAGGATGTGGCCGCTGTCTTTGAGGCGCACAGACTCCAAAACGTATTCGGCATCTTTGCGGTCGTTCGGGTCAAGGTTGTCCTGCAATAGGGTGCGCAATACCGATTCGGCGCGGGTGAAATCGCCGCTGATGCGGTAGATACCGGCTAGGGCGTAGCGGGCGGACTGTTTGTCTTGGGGGCTGCCCGGTTCGCGCAGGGCTTTGTTCAGGTGGGACAGGGCTTTGCGGTGGAGCCGTTTGAGTTCGGCACGGGAGTAGGGTTCGCCGGGGTATTTGCCGTTGGCGGCACGGAAATAGAGCCAACCGACGGCGGCGGGGCTGTATTCGCCCGACAGTTCGGCAAAGGCGGCTATGCGGTGGGCGTTTTCGGCGTGCGCGGGCAGGTTGCGGTAGGCTTTGCTGTTGATGATTTTTTCGTAGTGCGCCAGCTCTTGTTTGGTGAATTTGCCGTATTTGGCGGTTTTGAACACCAGTTTGTTGCCGGGGCAGATTTGGTATTCGGGCGCGCTGTCGTGCATCGTCGCCCAAAATTCTTCGCCGCCGACGGGGCAGGCGATTTCGCTTTGCGGCGGGGGAAGCAGGGCAAAGGCGCTGCCTGCGGCGGACAGCATAATCAGGTGGAGAAGGCGTTTTTTCATGTGCATTCCTTGCGGTTTGGGAAGGGTTTGAGGCTGCGGCCACTTTGCGGGGAGGCCGTCTGAAAGGTTTTAACTTCGTTGAAGCTTCGCTTTCAGACGGCCTTTTGTCCGGCGTTTGGATGGGGGCGGCCGGCAATCAGCATTTGTGTGCCGAACCAGCCCCAGTAGATGCGGTGGCGGGCGATGAGGCCGTCTGAAAGCTGCATCAGTTCGAGGATATCCACTTGGCCGCCGTCGGGCGTTTGGTGCGGGTATTCCCAAATCAGGGTGTCGCCGCCGGTGAAGAAGCGGCCGTCTTCGCGGTACCAGCGCACGAGTTCGTTCGGGCGGCGGCGCGTGCCTTCTTCGAGGAAGGCGAGGATTTCGCTTTTGCCGCGCAGGATGCCGCTGTCGCGGTTCATGATGGCGGGAACGAGCGGGCTTTCGAGAACGGCGTCGTCGGCATAGAGGGCGATGAGTTTTTCCGTGTCGCGGTTTTTAGCGTGTTCGTGCCAGTCGCGGTAGATGCGTTCGAAGTCGTTCATGTTTTTTCCTTTTCGGGTTTGCGCTTGTGTTTTCGGTTTTCAGACGGCCTTTGTGTTGCTTGGCAGAGGCCGTCTGAAAAGGCCGTTGCCCCGCTTTCAGACGGCCTTACGCAGCCGCAGGGCGTTGGCGAGCACCAGAAGCGAGCTGAGGCTCATGCCCAGGGCGGCGAGCCAGGGGGTGACGAAGCCGGCGGCGGCCAGCGGCACGGCGATGAGGTTGTACGCACTCGCCCACCACAGGTTTTGCCGGATAACGGCGGCGGTGCGTCTGGCCTGGCGCACGGCGGCGGGGATGACGGTCATGTCGTCGTTCAGCAGCACGATGTCGGCGCCCGCGCGGGTGACGTCAGCACCGCCCGCCACGGCGGCGGAAACGTCGGCGGCGGCGAGGACGGGGGCGTCGTTGATGCCGTCGCCCACCATCAGCACCACGCCGCCCTGCCGTTGCAGGGTTTTAACGTAGGCGGGTTTGTCTTCGGGCGCGGCTTCGGCGCAAAAGGCGTCGGCGTGGAGGCTGTCGGCCAGCGCGGCGACGGCGGCTTGGCGGTCGCCGCTGAGGATGTGCAGTTTCAGGCCGAGGCCGCGCAGCTCGGCGGCGGTTTGCGGCACGCTGTCTTTGCTTTGGTCGGCCAGCAGGAACAGGGCTTGGAAGCCGTGGCGGCTGCCCAGCGCGATAAGCGTGCCTTGCAGGGCGGGATCGTCGGTTTCAGACGGCCTCTGTCCCGCTGTTTCGCCGACAAATTCGGGTTTGCCCAATGCCCACAGGCCGCGTTCGCCGTTGACGGTGAGATTGGCGCTGACGCCGTGGCCGACGCGGTTGGCACGCTCCTGCGGCGCGAGGTCGGGGAGGTCTTGCGGAAGCGGCAGGTCGTTAAAGGCGCGGGCGATCGGGTGTTCCGACTGCGCTTCGAGCACTTGGGCGATGTGCAGGGCTTGGGTTTCGCTCAGGCTGCCGGTCAAGACGGTTTTTTCGATTTTCAGACGGCCTGCAGTGAGCGTGCCCGTTTTGTCGAACACGGCGTCGGTGGCGGCGGCCAGCGTTTCCAATGCGCTGCCGCCCGCGACGAGCACGCCTTCGGCGGCGAGTTTGCCGGTGCTGGCGGCCAGCGCGGTGGGCGTGGCCAGTGACAGGGCGCAGGGGCAGGTGATGACCAGCAGCGACACGGTAATCCACAGTGCCTGATGGATGCCTGCGTGCCACCACCAGAAAAGGAACACGGGCAGGGCGAACACAATCATGCCGCCGACAAAGCGTGAGGCGTAGCGGTCGGCCAACAGGGCGAGGCGCGGTTTTTGCGACAGGGTTTTGTCGAGCAGGCGGGCGATGTGCGACAGGCGGGTGTCGCCGCCGACGCTGTCGGCGCGGATGATGAGCGGGCTTGCGGCGTTGAGCGTGCCCGCCGTGACCTTGTCGCCCGCGCGTTTGGCGACGGGCAGGTTCTCGCCGGTGAGCATGGCTTCATCGGCCTCGCTCTCGCCTGAGAGCACCGTGCCGTCGGCGGGAATGACTTCGCCCGCCTTCACCAGCAGCACGTCGCCCGCCGCCAGCCGCGCCACCGCCGCTTCTTCGCTGCGCTCGCTGCGCGGATAGTCGGGCAGCAGATGGCAGAAGGCGGGCACGAGTTTCACCAGCCGCTCGGCCGCGTCGCCCGCTTTTTGCCGCGCGTTCTGTTCCATAAACCGCCCCAGCGACAGCAAAAACACCAGCATCGCCAGCCCTTCGAAATACATGCCCTGTCCCGCATTGGTGAGCAGCGCGTACACGCCCGCGCCGAAGGCCAGCCAGATCGACAGCGCAATCGGCGTGTCCATGCCCGCGCGGCGGTTGTTGATGTCGCGCAGGCAGCCTCGGTAAAACGGCACGGCAGCGTAGAAAATCACGGGCAGCACCATCAGGAAGCCGCCCCAGTGCAGGATGGTGAGAAACTGCGGCTCGATGTCGTCGTAAAGATAGGTCGGCAGGGCGAACATCATCGTCTGCATCATGCACATGCCTGCCACCGCCAGCCGCACGATGGCCTTTTTGCGCGACTTCTGCGCCGCCTCTTCGGCCTTGCGCGCGTCGTAGGGCAGGGCGGCATAACCCGTCTGCCGCACCGCCAGCAGGATGTCCGACAACTTCGTGCGCCCCTCGTCCCAGCGCACCCGCGCTTTGAGCGTGCTGTAATTGAGTTCGGCCGACAACACGCCGTCCAGCCGCAACAGCCGCTGCTCGATCAGCCACACGCAGGCGGCGCAGGTCACGCCGTCGAGCATCAACACCGCCTCGCGCCCGTTTTCCGATACGGCGGCAACGAAATCGCGCTGCACGTCGGGCAGATCGTACAGTTTAAGCTGCGCCAGCATATCGGGCGGCGGCAGCGCGGCCTGCTCCGCATCGGCGGTGCGCCGGCGGTAATAATTGCCCAAACCCGCGTCGATAATGCTTTGCGCCACGGCCTGGCAGCCCGCGCAGCAGGCGGGATGCTCCTGCCCTTCGTAGGCAATGTTCAGATGCAGACCCTCGGGCACGGGCTCGCCGCAATGGAAACAGTTGGCTTCGTTTTTCATGGCGGAGGATTGTACACGCTTTGGCGGCGGCGGCGGGGCGGGCTGAGGCCGTCTGAAAAAGCACGCGGGGGGTTTTCAGACGGCCTCGGCGGCAGACGGCCTCCCGTTTCGTCGTTTACCCGTTTGGGTTACACTGCGCGCCGTTTACGTTTCATACCCCCAAAATAATTATGATAAAGTAATAAGAAAAGGCGGCAAAAGGCCGTCTGAAAGCATGAAACAGGGCTTTCAGACGGCCTTTTTATTGCGTTGAAGCTGCGCTTTCAGACGGCCTCAATCCTGCGTCGGCAGTTTTAAGAAATGGTCGCGGTAGTAGCGCATTTCTTCGATGCTTTCGAGAATGTCGTCCAGCGCTTTGTGCGAGCCGCGTTTGATCACGCCTTTGGCGAGGGCGGGATGCCAGCGTTTGGCCAGCTCTTTGAGAGTGGAGACGTCGAGGTTGCGGTAGTGGAACCAGGCTTCGAGGCGCGGCATGTATTTCTGCATGAAGCGGCGGTCTTGGTGCACCGAGTTGCCGCACATCGGCGAGGCTTTTTCGGGTATCCACTCGGCGATGAAGTCGAGCAGCTTTTGTTCGACTTCGGCTTCGGTGTAATGCGATTGGCGCACGCGCTCGGTGAGGCCGGTGCGGCCGTGGGTGGCGGTGCACCATTCGTCCATGGCGTCGAGAATCTCGTCGCTTTGGTGGATGACGTACACTTCCGATTGCGCCAATACGTTCAAATCGCTGTCGGTGATGATGACGGCGACTTCGATGATGCGCTCTTTTTCGGGGTCGAGCCCGGTCATTTCCATGTCGAGCCAGCAGAGGTTGTTTGCGTTTCGGGTCATTTCAGACGGCCTTCGGTCAGTAAAAAAAACGGGCGGCATTATAGCGGAGGAGGCGGATAAGAGGCCGTCTGAAAAGAGGCCGTCTGAAAAAAGTTCGGACGGCCTTTTGACTGCGTTGAAGCTGCGTTTTCAGACGGCATGTGCACATTTTGCGGCGGGCGTCCCGTCTGTCTGTTTCAATCCGCCTGCTGCGGGGGTAGGGCGGTGAAGCCGAGTTGTTCGGCGCGACCGCGGTCGGCGGCGAGGATGGTGTAGACGTTGATGCTGCCGGTTGCGCCGCCGCAGACTGCGGGGAAGGCGACGCCCTGCATTTGGTCTTTGCGCTCGGCGTATACGGGGATGCCCTCAAGCAGGCGGCGCATTTGCCGTGTGTCTATACCGCCGCCTTGGCATTGGCGGGATTCGTCGGAGCGGTAGACTTCTATGGTGGCGTTTTCAGACGGCCTGCCGCTTGTAGCGCAGGCGGTGCAGAGGAGGGCGGACAGTAGGACGGAAAGGGCGGGTTTCATCGGTGGTTTTCCTATCGGTTGGAGGAGGCCGTCTGAAAGGGTTTCAGACGGCCTTTGCCGTTGTTTTCAGC
>CAMURX010000071.1 GCA_947097615.1 uncultured Neisseria sp.
CCGGCGTTGATGCCGATGCCGGCGCGTTGGGAAACGTATTTCACAATCGCGCTGGTGGTGGCGTTGATGGAATCGAGGCTGTCGTCGCATTCGATCAGAACGCACGAGCTGAACTGGCGCGTCGGCGTGCGCACGCCGCTCATGATGGGCGTGGGCAGCGAGACTTTGAAGGTGGATACCGCGTCGTAAAAACGCTTCACATACGAGAGGCGCGTGTCTTTCGGATATTTGGAAAACAGGCACATCGCCACGAGGATATAGAGAAACTGCGGCGTTTCGTAGATGCGGCGCGTTACGCGGTTTTGCACCAGATATTTGCCTTCGAGCTGCTTGACGGCGGCGTAGGAGAAGGTCATGTCGCGGCTGTGGTCGATGTAGGCGTTGAGTTCGTCAAACTCTTCATGGCTGTAGTCTTCGATGATGTGGCGGTCGTATTTGCCCGCTTCGGTAAGTTTTTTGACGTGGTCGAAGAGATGCGGCGGCTCGAATTCGCCGTAGGCGATTTTGCGCAGATGAAAAATGGCCAGACGCGCGGCCAGATACTGATAGTCGGGCGTGTCCTGCGAAATCAGGTCGGCGGCGGCCTTGATGATGGTTTCGTGGATGTCGTCGGTGCGGATGCCGTTGTAAAACTGAATGTGCGATTTGAGCTCGACTTGGGAGACGGACACGTTTTTCAGCCCCTCTGCCGCCCAAGTAACCACGCGGTGGATTTTGTCTAAATCGATGCTTTCCAAACGGCCGTCGCGTTTGGTAACTTTCATGTTTTCTGCGGCATTCATCGGAAATCCTTAAAATGGTAAAAATACTAGATATAGTATGAATCGGGTGCTCGGACTACAATATATCGTGTTTCGGCCGTTTGAAACAGGCTTGACAAACCGGCGGCAAAAAGCTCCTTCGCGATAAAAAAACGGGGAAAACGGCGGGGGTTTGATATATCGGGAATCTTCGGCGGCACGCTGTCGGAAAAGCCAAAAGGTTAAAATATGTAAGCGTAAAAATACCGTGTGGATACCAAACTTAGCCCCCTGCCCCGCCGGTATCATCCTGCAAGCCGTCAAGGCTAGGCCGTCCGAATTTCTCTTTTCCGCTACGGCTTTCAGACGACCTTTCCGCGAAAACGGCCGCATCCGTCTTTATCGGGATGCGGCCGTCTGAACGGTACTGCCGGATTATTTGTTCACTTCTTTCGCCAGATACAGCCAGGTTTCGATAACGGTATCGGGGTTCAGGGAAATGGTGTCAATGCCCTCTTCCACCAGCCATTTGGCAAAATCGGGATGGTCGGACGGACCCTGGCCGCAGATGCCGACGTATTTGTTGTGCTTGCGGCAGGCGGAGATGGCCAGGTGCAGCATGACTTTGACGGCGGGGTTGCGCTCGTCGAAAGTGGCGGCGATGGGGCCGCCGCTATCGCGGTCGACGCCGAGCGTGAGCTGGGTCATGTCGTTCGAACCGATGGAGAAGCCGTCGAAGTATTGCAGGAACTGCTCGGCCAGAATGGCGTTACTCGGCACTTCGCACATCATGATCAGGCGCAGGCCGTTTTTGCCACGCTCCAAGCCGTTGGCTTTGAGGGCTTTGACGACGGCTTCGGCTTCGGCGAGGGTGCGCACGAAGGGAATCATGATTTCGACGTTGGTCAGCCCCATGTCGTCGCGCACGCGCTTGAGCGCCTGGCATTCGAGGGCAAAGCATTCGGCAAAGTCTTCGGAGATGTAGCGCGCCGCGCCGCGGAAGCCGAGCATGGGGTTTTCTTCATGCGGCTCGTAGCGGCTGCCGCCGATCAAGCCCATGTATTCGTTGGATTTGAAGTCGGACATGCGGACAATAACTTTGCGCGGGAATACCGAAGCGGCCAGCGTCGACACGCCCTCGGCGATTTTGTCGACATAAAAACCGACGGGCGAGGCATAACCGGCGATGCGGCTTTCGATTTCCTCGCGGATGTCTTCGTCCTGTTTGTCAAACTCGATCAGGGCTTTGGGGTGGATGCCGATTTGGCGGTTGATGATGAATTCCATGCGGGCAAGGCCGATGCCTTCGCTGGGCAGTCCGGAGAAGGAGAAGGCCAGCTCGGGGTTGCCGACGTTCATCATGATTTTGACGGGCGCTTCGGGCATATTGTCCAAAGCCACGTCGTTCACTTCGACGTTCAGTAATCCGTCGTAAATCAGGCCGGTATCGCCCTCGGCGCAGGAAACGGTGACTTCCTGGCCTTCTTTGAGCACGGAGGACGCGTTGCCGCAGCCGACAACGGCGGGAATACCCAGTTCGCGGGCGATGATGGCGGCGTGGCAGGTGCGCCCGCCGCGGTTGGTGACGATGGCGGCGGCGCGTTTCATCACCGGCTCCCAATCGGGATCGGTCATGTCGGTTACCAGCACGTCGCCGTCTTTGACGGTGTCCATTTCGGAAGCGTCTTTAACGAGGCGCACTTTGCCCTGGCCGACTTTCTGGCCGATGGCGCGGCCTTCGCACAGCACAGTTTTGTCGCCGGAAATGGCGTAGCGGCGCAGGCTGCGGCTGCTTTCTTCCTGCGATTTGACGGTTTCGGGACGCGCCTGCAGGATGTAGATTTTGCCGTCGATGCCGTCGCGACCCCATTCGATGTCCATCGGGCGGCCGTAATGTTCTTCGATAATCAGGGCGTATTTGGCCAGCTCGGTGATTTCTTCGTTGCTGACGGAAAACTGTTTGCGCTGCTCGGCGGGCACGTCCACCACCTGCACCGACTTGCCCGCCTGCGCCTCTTCGGTAAACACCATTTTGATGAGTTTCGAACCCATGGTTTTGCGCAGGATGGCGGGTCGGCCTTCGCGCAGGGTCGGTTTGTGGACGTAGAACTCGTCGGGGTTCACTGCGCCTTGGACGACCATTTCGCCCAAGCCGTAAGACGATGTGAGGAACACGACTTGGTCGAAGCCGCTTTCGGTGTCGAGGGTGAACATCACACCCGACGCGCCGTGGTCGGAGCGCACCATGCGCTGCACGCCTGCGGACAGGGCGACGATGTCGTGGGCGAAACCTTTGTGGACGCGGTAGGAAATGGCGCGGTCGTTGTAGAGCGAGGCGAAAACGTGCTTCATCGCTTCTTTGACGTTATCCAGGCCGTTGATGTTGAGGAAGGTTTCCTGCTGTCCGGCGAAAGAAGCGTCGGGCAGGTCTTCGGCGGTGGCGGAGGAGCGTACGGCCACGGAAATCATGTCCGTGCCCGCATCGGCCACCATTTTGTTCCAAGCTTCTTCCACTGCTTTATCCAGCTCTTCGGGGAAGGGGGTCTCCAAAATCCACTGGCGGATTTCTTTGCCCACACGCGCCAGCTCGGCCACATCGTTGACATCCAGCGCGGCCAACGCGGCGGAAATGCGCTCGTTCAGACCGTTGTGCGCCAAAAACGCGCGGTAGGCTTCGGCCGTGGTGGCAAAACCGCCCGGCACGCGCACGCCTTTGCCGCTCAGTTGGCTAATCATTTCGCCGAGTGAGGCGTTTTTGCCGCCGACGCTGTCCACGTCGGTCATACGCAGATTTTCAAACCAGATAACGTAATTTGCAGCCATTTGTGTCGTCCAAATCAAAGGTTATAAAAAGGTTATAAAACGTAAAAAAGCAAGCGCGGCATTTTAACCAGCCTGCGCCGCCGTGTCATGTGTTTTCTCTCGCCGACGCCGCTTTGAGGCCGTCTGAAAACAAGGCGCGTGTGTCATGTAGCGGCATGAAACTCCGCCCCTTCCGCCGTGCCTGTTTCTGCCGTTTGCGGCCGCAACGGTCTGTCCGCGCAACCGCCGCACAGCCGAAACCCGAAAAACCTGCCGCCCTCCCTGCCCTTGCGGCACAAAAAGCTGGAAACGCGCGCTGCTGGCAAACGTGTAGCATAGTGTAGTTTTTCCGCACGCTTCAATTTCAGACGGCCTCTTGCTATCATCCGCGCCCCTTGTTTCCACCACCGAAAAGCGAGCACAACCATGTCGCGCCGACCCGCCTTCTTCATTTCCGACCGCACCGGCCTCACCTCCGAAAGCATGGGCGAAGCCCTGCTCGACCAGTTTCAGGATATCAAATTCAAGCGCTCTACCTATCCCTTCGTCGACACACCCGACAAAGCCCGCGCCATGGTGCAGATTATCGAAACCGCCGCACAGCAGACCGAGCTGCGGCCGCTGGTTTTTTCCAGCATTATCAACGAAGAAATCCGCAACATCATCCGCAGCAGCCCCGGTCTGCACCTGAGCTTTTTTGACGCCTTTCTCGGCGTCTTGGAAAACGAATTGGGCACCAAAGCGCGGCACGAAGCCGGACGCATCCACGGCATCGCCGACTCCGCCCGCTACGAAGCGCGCATGGATGCGGTGAACTTCACCCTCAACCACGACGACGGCGTCAGCGACAAAGACCTGAAAGACGCCGACGTAATCCTGATGGGCGTGTCACGCAGCGGCAAAACGCCGACCTGCCTGTATCTCGCCCTGCAATACGGCATCCGCGCCGCCAACTATCCGCTCACGCCCGACGATCTCGACAGCCCCGACCTGCCGCCGATGATCAAGCCCTACCGCAGCAAAATCTACGGCCTCACCATCCAGCCCGAGCGCCTGGCCGACATCCGCGAAGAGCGCCGCCCCAACTCGCGCTACGCCAGCCTCGCCACCTGCAAGCAGGAAGTGGCCGATGCGCAGGCCATGTTCCGCCGCTTCGACATTCCGTTCACCAACACCACCCACAAATCGGTGGAAGAACTCGCCGCCAGCATTTTGCAGGCCTGCAATCTGAAACGCCGTTTCTAAACCGTTTCCGCAGCCCGCAACAAAGGCCGTCTGAACGCCATATCCTTTGCTTTCAGACGGCCTTTCGCATACTGAAACCGCCGTTTGCCCTCACGCCGTTGCTGCCGTGCCCGCCAAACGGTTAGGCCGTCTGAAACACAAAACCCACTTTCAGACGGCCTTTTGCATACCGAAACCGCAGTTTTTCCCTGAACACTGTTGCAGCGGCGTCCGCCAAACGGTTAGGCCGTCTGAAACGCAAATCTGCTTTCAGACGGCCTTTTCGCGTGTCCGCGCCGGTCAGGCGCTGCGCGTTATCAATACTCCAATTCGCCGCTGGCACGCTTGGCTTTGAAGTCGCGCGTTTCCTTCACAATCACGCCCGAGAGCAGCAACAGGGCGATCAGGTTGGGCACGGCCATCAGGCCGTTGAAGGTGTCGGCGGCCGTCCACACCAGATCGAGGCTCATCACCGTGCCGAGCATCACGGTGGCAACGTAGATAACGCGGTAGGGCTTCACGAATTTGTCGCCAAAAACGTAACCGGCGCATTTTTCGCCGTAGTAACACCAGCCGAGGATGGTGGAATAGGCGAAGAAAATCAGGCCGATGGTGACAATCCAGCCGCCCCAGCCCGCCAGAAGGGCGTTGAAGGTCTGCGTGGTGAGCGCGGCGCCTTTGAGTTCGGGCAGCACGAATTGGCCGTCCGCACCCAGCAATCCCATCACCAGAACGATGCCCGTTATCGAGCAGACGATGATGGTGTCGAGGAAGGTACCGGTCATGGAAACCAGTGCCTGGCGCACGGGATGGTCGGTTTTCGCGGCGGCGGCGGCGATGGGGGCGGAACCCATGCCCGCTTCGTTGGAGAACACGCCGCGTGCGACGCCGTAGCGGATAACGGTGCCCACCACGCCACCGGCCACGGCCTGTCCCGTGAAGGCGTCGCCCAGTATCACTTTCAGCGCGGGCAACAGCAGGTCGAGATGCGAGAAAACGATAACCAGGCCGCCGAGCACATAAAGAACGGCCATAAAGGGCACGACGACGGAGCTGACTTTGGCGATGCTCTGGATGCCGCCGAGCACGACAAAGGCGGTTATCAGCGTCAGCGCCACGCCGCTGATCCACGGCTCGATGCCGAAGCTGCTGTGCACGGCCTGCGCCACGGAGTTGGCCTGCACGGAGCTGCCGATGCCGAAGGAGGCGATGGTGCCGAACAGGGCGAAAAGGACGGCCAGCCATTTCCAGTTTTTGCCCAGGCCGTTTTCAATGTAATACATCGGCCCGCCCGACATTTCACCCTTGCTGTTGGTAATACGGAATTTCACCGCCAGCACGCCTTCGCCGTATTTGGTGGCCATGCCGAACACGGCGGTAATCCACATCCAGAACACCGCGCCCGGCCCGCCCGCTGCCACGGCGGTGGCGACGCCGGCGATATTGCCCGTGCCGATGGTGGCCGACAGAGCGGTCATCAGTGCGCCGAAATGGGATACGTCGCCGTCGTGGTCGCTGCCGTCGTCTTTTTTCGGATGCGGGCGGAAAGCCTGTTTCAACGCGTAAAACAGCATGGAAAACTGCAAACCGCGCAGAGCCAGCGTCAGCCAGATGCCTGTGCCGACCAGCAGCACCAGCATACCGCGCCCCCAAACATAGCCGTTCAGACCGTTGAGAAAGTTCTCTATTCCTTGCATTTTTTCCTCCTCAGTTAAATTGTGTACATTTCATCGGTGAGGCGCATTTCAGCACACAATGTTAATTTGTGCAAGGCGCAAACCGTCGCGCCCCAGACCGGAATACGGGCAAATCGTTTTGTACGGGCAGCACTTGTTTTTCAGACGGCCTCACCGTTCCGGTTGCGCCGAAGCCGCGCTTTCAGACGGCCTGAAACTGTTTCAGGCAACAAAAAACCGCACCTTCGCAGGTGCGGTTTCGCTTGGTTTTTAAGAATCCAAAACCATGCGGCTTATTCGGCGGCAGGTTCTTCCAGCAAGGCTTTGATCGACAGGCGCACGCGGCCGCGGTCGTCCACTTCCAGCGCTTTTACTTTGACGCTCTGGCCGACTTTGAGATAGTCGTTCACGTCTTTCACGCGCTCGTGGGCGATTTGGCTGACGTGTACCAGCCCGCCTTTGCCGGGTAGGACGTCGACAATCGCACCGACGTTGTTGTCGAGAATTTTTACCACGGTGCCGTCGTACACTTCGCCCACTTCGACTTCGGCGGTGATGTCTTCGATGCGTTTTTTCGCCGCTTCCACCGAATCAGCGCTGACGGCGGCGATGGTGATGGTGCCGTCGTCGGCGATGTTGATTTCGGTGCCGGTTTCGGCGGTAATGGCGCGGATGGTTTCGCCGCCTTTGCCGATGACGTCGCGGATTTTGTCCTGGTTGATTTTCATGGTAAACAGGCGCGGCGCGTGTTGCGACAATTCCTGCGGGCCCTGTACCGCTTCTTTCATCTGGCCGAGGATGTGCAGCCGGGCTTCTTTGGCCTGTGCCAGCGCGATCTGCATGATTTCTTTGGTGATGCCTTGGATTTTGATGTCCATTTGCAGCGCGGTTACGCCGTCGGTGGTGCCGGCCACTTTGAAGTCCATGTCGCCGAGGTGGTCTTCGTCGCCCAGGATGTCGGTGAGC
Source organism: uncultured Neisseria sp. (assembly GCA_947097615.1). Taxonomy (GTDB): domain Bacteria; phylum Pseudomonadota; class Gammaproteobacteria; order Burkholderiales; family Neisseriaceae; genus Neisseria. The sequence continues at coordinate 7,409 of CAMURX010000071.1, forward strand.
ACGGCGAATTTGTTGCCTTCCAAAATCAAGCCCATGGCGATGCCGGCCACGTGGGCTTTCAGCGGCACACCGGCGGAGAGCAGGCTCAGGCAGCCGCCGCAGACGGAAGCCATGGAAGACGAGCCGTTGGATTCGGTGATTTCGGAGACCACGCGCATGGTGTAGCTGAACGCTTCCGGCTCGGGCAGCACGGCCAAGAGCGCGCGTTTGGCGAGGCGGCCGTGGCCGATTTCGCGGCGTTTGGGCGCACCCATGCGGCCGCATTCGCCGGTGGAATAGGGCGGGAAGTTGTAGTGCAGCATAAAGCGGTCGGTGTATTCGCCGGAGAGGGCGTCGATGATTTGCTCGTCGCGTGACGTGCCGAGGGTGGCGACGGCCAGCGCCTGGGTTTCGCCGCGTGTAAACAGCGCCGAGCCGTGGGTGCGCGGCAGCACGCCGGTTTGGATGTTGATGGGGCGCACGGTGCGGGTGTCGCGGC
>CAMURX010000072.1 GCA_947097615.1 uncultured Neisseria sp.
ATCCTGCTTTCTTTTTCGATTCCGGATTACACCGGCATTTTCATGTCAGCGTTTGTCCAGCGGAGTGTAGTCGCGGCGTGGAGCACCAGTATACAGTTGGCGCGGGCGGCCGATTTTTTGCCCCGGGTCGGAGATCATTTCGTGCCAGTGGGAAATCCAGCCTACGGTACGTGCCAAGGCGAAGATGACGGTGAACATGGAAACGGGAATACCCAAAGCGGATAAAACGATACCGGAATAGAAGTCTACGTTCGGGTACAGTTTTTTCTCGATGAAATACGGATCGCTCAGTGCGATTTTTTCCAATTCCATCGCCAGCTTGAATTTGGGGTCGTTTTCCAAACCCAGTTCGCGCAAGACTTCGTCGCAGGTGCGCTTCATAATGGCGGCGCGGGGATCCATGTTTTTGTATACGCGGTGGCCGAAGCCCATCAGGCGGTATTTCTTCGCTTTAACGCCTTCCATGAATGCGGCAACATTGGATACATCACCGATTTCGTCCAGCATGTTCAGCACGGCTTCGTTGGCACCGCCGTGCGAGGGGCCCCACAGGCTGGCAATGCCCGCTGCGATACAGGCGAAGGGGTTTGCGCCGGAAGAGCCTGCCAGGCGTACGGTAGAAGTAGAGGCGTTTTGCTCGTGATCCGCGTGCAGGATGAAGATGCGGTCAAGTGCGCGCGCCAAAACAGGGTTCGGTTTATACTCTTCGCACGGTGTGGCAAACATCATGTGCATGAAGTTTTCGGCGTAAGAGAGGTTGTTCTTCGGATAGTTGAACGGGAGGCCGTTTGAATAGCGGTAGCACATCGCGGCAATCGTCGGGATTTTGGAAACCAAACGGTAAATGGCAACTTTGCGATGCTCGGGATCGGCGATTTCCAAACTGTCCTGATAAAAGGCGGATAGTGCACCGACCACGCCGACCATCATGGCCATTGGGTGCGCGTCGCGACGGAAGCCGCGGAAGAACCATGTCAACTGTTCGTGAACCATGGTGTGGTGCATCACGGTATCGACGAACTGTTTTTTCTGTTCGGCGTTGGGCAGTTCGCCATAGATCAGCAGGTAACAGGTTTCCAAGTAGTCGCCGTGTTCGGCAAGCTGTTCGATCGGGTAGCCGCGGTAGTACAGATAGCCTTTGTCGCCGTCGATGAAGGTAATCTTCGATTCGCAGCTGGCGGTTGAAACAAAGCCGGGATCGAATGTGAACATACCGCTGCCTTTGGTGAAGGTGCGGATGTCGACAACGTCGTTACCCAGTGTGCCTTTCAATACCGGCAGCTCCATGGGCTCTTTGCCTGCGATTTCCACTTTAATTGACTGAGACATCTCTTACTCCTTTATTCTTCTAAGATTTACCAAGGGGTGTTTTCAGACGGCCTCCAACCTCTCAGCTCTGCCTGATTTTATCCAGCAAATTTGCGAATTCGGGATTTTCGGTTGTTTCTTTCCGGTTTACCAAAGCCAAAAATTCTTGGTCGGGCAGATCCAGAATATTGACAAATACCGCCAATTCTTCATCACTCAAATGCGGGAATTCTTTTTCCATAAACCGCTTGAGCACAATATCGAGCTCAAGCAGCCCACGGCGTGTCAGGAAACGGATTCGCCGTTTCGCTGCTTCGTCGAAAGTTATCATATTTAAACGGCTCGTTTCAACATGATTTCTTTAATTTTCCCGATGGCACGAGTCGGGTTCAGGTGTTTCGGACAAGCATCTACGCAGTTCATGATGGTGTGGCAGCGGAACAGACGGTAAGGATCGTTCAGGTTGTCCAACCGTTCGTTGGTGATAGTGTCGCGGCTGTCTGCAATAAAGCGGTAGGCGTTGAGCAGGCCAGAAGGGCCGACGAATTTGTCCGGATTCCACCAGAAAGAAGGACATGAGGTTGAGCAGCATGCGCAGAGAATGCATTCGTAGAGGCCGTCGAGTTCTTTGCGCTCTTCTTGGGTTTGCAGGCGTTCTTTGTCGGGATCGACCGGGGTGTCGTTGACAACGTAGGGTTTGATGGAGTGGTATTGTTTGAAGAACTGGGTCATGTCGACGATCAGATCGCGTACCACAGGCAAGCCGGGTAGGGGGCGCAATACGATAGGTTGTTTCAGGCTGCGGATGTCGGTCAGGCAGGCAAGACCGTTTTTGCCGTTGATATTCATGCCGTCCGATCCGCAGATGCCTTCGCGGCAGGAACGGCGGAACGATAATGTATCGTCCTGCGCCTTGAGCTTCATGATTGCGTCAAGCAGTTTGACGTCTGTCGGTTCGATTTCCAGTTCGTAGTCTTTCATGTACGGCTTGGCATCCACATCGGGATTGTAGCGGTACACTTTCAATTGAATTTTTTCCATGGTGGTGTATTCCTCAGTAAACACGTTTGGCTGGTTCGATGTAGTCGACGGTCAGCGGTTTGGTGTGAACCGGTTTGTAGGCCAAACGGTTGTCGGCGGAGTAGAACAAGGAGTGTTTCATCCAGTTTTCGTCGTCACGGTCGGGATGGTCGTCTGAAGCATGTGCGCCGCGGGATTCTTTGCGTGCTTCGGCTGCAATCAGGGTAGCTTTGGCTACTTCCATCAGATTGTCCAACTCCAATGCTTCGATGCGTGCGGTATTCCAAACCATACTTTTGTCACCGATTTCGGTATTCTTGGCGCGCTCGTACAGTTTCAGGACTTTTTCCATGCCGTCTTTTAGGATGGCGTCGGTACGGAATACGCCTGCGTGGAGCTGGACGGTACGCTGTAATTCGTTGCGTAGGACATCTACTTTTTCGCCGCCTGTCTGGTTGTTCAGTCGATCTAGGCGCTGTTTTGTCAGTTCTCCTGCATCAGCAGGAAGGGGTTTCCAGTCGGTCTGTTCTTTAACAAAAGCGATCATGCTGTCGCCGGCGGATTTGCCGAATACAACCAAGTCTAATAGGGAGTTGGTGCCCAAGCGGTTAGCACCGTGTACGGAGGCACAGGCACATTCGCCGGCTGCGTACAGTCCTTTTACCGGTACTTCCGGATTGTCTCCCTGAGGAATAATCACTTCACCCAAATAGTTGGTGGGGATGCCGCCCATCATATAGTGCGTGGTCGGAACGACGGGAATCGGGTCTTTAATTGGGTCGATGCCGGCAAATTGGATGGAAATTTCGCGGATACCGGGCAGTTTCTCCATAATTTTTTCTGCACCGATGTGGTCGATTTTCAATAAAACGTGATCTTTGTTTTTACCGCAGCCGCGTCCTTCGTAAATTTCCATTGCCATGGCGCGTGAAACAACGTCTCGCGAGGCTAAGTCTTTTACAGTCGGCGCATAGCGTTCCATAAAACGCTCGCCGTCTGCGTTCAGCAGAATGCCGCCTTCACCGCGGACGCCCTCTGTAATTAACACCCCGGCACCCGCCACGCCTGTCGGATGGAATTGCCAAAATTCCATATCTTCCAACGGAATGCCTGCACGCGCACAGATACCCAAACCATCGCCGGTATTCATAAACGCATTGGTCGAGGAGGCGTAAATACGGCCTGCTCCGCCGGTGGCAAACAGGATGGCTTTCGCATGGAAGATATAAACGTCGCCAGTTTCCATCTCCATAACGGTCACGCCGACGACGTCGCCATTTTCGTCACGAATCAGATCCAATGCCGTCCATTCGACGAAAAATTGGGTGTTGGCGCGGACATTCTGCTGATACAGGGTATGCAGCATGGCATGGCCTGTGCGGTCGGCAACGGCGCAAGCCCGTTCGACTGCGCGTTTGCCGCGTTCTGCGGTGTGACCGCCGAAAGGGCGCTGGTAGATTTTGCCGCTTTCGACGCGGTCGAAGGGCATGCCCATATGTTCGAGTTCGATAACCGCTTCAGGTGCGGCACGGCACATAAATTCGATGGCATCTTGGTCGCCCAGCCAGTCCGAGCCTTTTACGGTGTCATACATATGCCAGTCCCATCGGTCTTCCTGCACGTTGCCCAGCGAGGCGGAAATGCCGCCTTGCGCAGCAACGGTATGCGAACGTGTGGGGAAAACTTTGGATAATACGGCAGTGTTCAGTCCTGCTTTGGAAAGTTGTAGTGCGGCACGCAGACCGGCGCCGCCGCCGCCGACGATAACGGCATCAAATTTGCGGATGGGAAAACTCATTTGTATGTTCCTTTACCAAATTACTTTAAACGAATACACGGCGCACATGACCAACCAAACGATGGTGGCGCAGTGCAGGGTCAGCCTCAAACCGAAAGGTTTGATATAGTCCATCCAAAGATCACGGATGCCGACCCATGCGTGAAGAAGCAAAGCGATAAAGGTTGTCTGGGTAAATACTTTGACCCAGGATTTATCAAAAAACGCCTGCCACTGCGAATAATCTTCCGCTCCGGACATGCCGAGCAGGAACAGGAAAAATACGGTCAGATAGATAATCATCAGAACGGCGGTAACGCGCTGTGCCGCCCAGTCTCGCAGGCCGTAATGGGCGCCGGCCAGTTTGCGGTCTACCATAATGCCACTCCCAATACCAATGTCAGAGTCAGTGAAACGGCCAAAACCAATTTGGCTGTTTTGCGGCAGGTTTGCAGTTCCAAACCTTTATGGGCGTCCAAGAACAGGAAACGGATGCCTGCGCACAAATGGTGCAGCAGCGCCCAAAGAACGCCGATTAGAATCAGTTTGACCAGCGGATTGCTTACAACCGCTTTATACGATTCAAAAGTTTCCCCGCTGCCGAGCGAGCCTTCGAGCAGCATCAGCAACACGGGGAGCATGATGAACAAAATCACGCCGCTGGCGCGATGGAGAATGGAGACTATCCCGGGAACGGGCAGGGCACGGATTAAAACCGGCATCTCCAAAAATACAGGCCGCTTTTTCGTCTGCATCTTTGATTCCTCTTTCAAACAGTAATTTTTCTCGAACTCAAAATCCAAGCTGCCCAATAATGGTCGGAATATCGGCTACATTGGGCTACTTCAGCCCGTAATTTACCCTGTTTGTTGTGGATTGAATAGTCTTTCGTGTATTTTTTTTAATCTGTTTTTACAATTTTATTACAAATAAAAACAACTTTCAGTTAATTTAATGGATTGCTCATTAAAAGCAAAGTGTTACCTTGTTGCTGCGTATCCGTTTTGTTCCGTTGCAATATGCTTGGGATTCTTACGGCGGCTTGAAACCGCATTTGAAAATAATCTTGTTATTTCAATATTTCAGAGAGTTATTTTTATTTTCGCTTGCGTTGTGCAGATATTTTCGTTTCTCCGTGGTTTCTCCGTTTGGGTGGATATTGCTACATCGGACTACAAACCGTGCTTTTCTTCTTTACACATCTTGATTAAATATTGTCGCATCAAGTAAACTCAATGAAGGTTTGGTCGGAGCATGCTGCAAAACAATGCTCCGACGCGGTTTTCCGTATCGAACCGTTAACTTATTTTCTGCAATTTTTTATGCAATAGGAGTCTTCGAGTATGAAATCACCTGTCCGTGTCGCAGTAACCGGTGCTGCCGGTCAAATCGGTTACGCTTTGCTGTTCCGCATTGCCAGCGGCGAAATGCTGGGCAAAGACCAACCCATCATTTTGCAGCTTTTGGATCTGCCGCAGGCGCAAAACGCCGTTAAAGGCGTGATGATGGAATTGCAGGACTGCGCCTTCCCGCTGTTGGCAGGCATGTTTACTACCGACGATCCCGAAGTGGCGTTCAAAGACGCGCAAATTGCCATTCTTGTCGGCTCGCGTCCGCGCAGCAAAGGCATGGAACGCGCCGATCTTTTGCAGGCCAATGCCGAAATCTTTACTGTGCAGGGTGCTGCTCTGAACAAAGTGGCCGACCGCAATGTCAAAGTGCTGGTTGTCGGCAACCCCGCCAACACCAACGCCTACATCGCCATGAAGTCCGCTCCCGATCTGCCTGCGAAAAACTTCACCGCCATGCTGCGCCTCGACCATAACCGCGCCTTGAGCCAGATTGCCGAAAAAACCAGCAAAGCCGTCTCCGACATCGAAAAACTGTGCGTATGGGGCAACCACTCGCCCACCATGTATGCCGACTACCGCTTTGCCACCATCAACGGCGAGAGCGTGAAAGACATGATTAACGATCAGGCTTGGAATGCCGATGTCTTCCTACCCACCGTCGGCAAGCGCGGCGCCGCCATTATCGAAGCGCGCGGCCTGTCTTCCGCCGCTTCCGCCGCCAATGCCGCCATCGACCATATCCGCGACTGGGTGCTGGGCACCAACGGCAAATGGGTAACCATGGGCATCCCCTCCGACGGTTCCTACGGCATCCCCGAAGGCACTGTTTTCGGCTTCCCCGTGACCTGTGAAAACGGCGAATACAAACTGGTACGCGACTTGGACATCGACGACTTCAGCCGCGAGCGCATCAATATCACACTGAAAGAGTTGGAAGACGAAAAAGCGGGTGTTGCCCATCTGCTGTAAAGCTCATTCTGCGAAACTGCCGGCATTGCCCGGCAGTTTTTTATTGCCTTCCCGTCTTGTCTGCCGATGCCGCCTGCGGGTGGGAAATACGCCGCTGCCGCTATATAATCCCGTCATGCCGAACAGACGGAGTCGGGAAGTGCCGACAGAAAAAATCTACTATGCAGCAGTGATCTTGCTTTCTGCCGTTTCCATTTTGCTTTCGCCCTTTTTCTATGTCCGCCGAAGCCGTACCGCGCTGACGATCCACCCCCCTACCAAGAGGCAATGGTATTGGGCGCTGGCCGTGAATACCGTCTTGTGTGCCGTTCTTCTGGCGGCTTGGTATCTCTGGTTTTAATCAGCTCAAAAAAGGAATATTTATGAAAAATATCTTATTGGCTTCCATATTGCTGGCTGCGTCCGTTTCCGCCCATTCGGCCGTCTATACCTGCAAAGACGCATCCGGCCGAACTGTTTATACGCAAGACCCGCGCGGCAACTGCGAAAAGAGCGATCTCGGCCGTCCTTCGGTCTACTCGTCGCTGCCTGTGCCCGCCGTTTCCGTATCTTCTGCGGCTGCGGTGCAAACCGACACTCCCGCAGCCGGCAATCGCTCTGCCGACAACGGGCAGGCAGAAGAAGCCCGCCGACGTGTGGCAGCGGCAAAAAAAGCGTTGGAAGAGGGCAAAAAAGTCCGTTACGGCAACGAGCGCAACTATGCCAAATATCTCGAACGCATCGCTAAACTGGAAGCCGATGTCAAAGAGGCCGAAGCCGCGCTGACGAAACAGTAAACCGGCAATCATTTCTTGTAGGAGGCCGTCTGAAAGCCTTGGCTGCGTTACACCGCAACGCTGCTTTGTTTTCAGACGGCCTTTTTGCGGACAGGGCGGTTTTGTTTGTTCGGACGGCGGCATTTTTGCTCTTTGATTCCGTCAGGCCGTCTGAAACGGTTTTCAGACGGCCTGAACCGTGTTCGGAATATTCCTGCCGATACGCCAATCTGCCGCCTTGTTTGGTTGCGGTTTCTTGCCCGTGTAGTGTTCGGAGGCCGTCTGAAAAAAAGGCCGTCTGAAAATCCCTTTTCGGGCTTTCAGACGGCCTTGATACAACAGGGCGGCTGTTACAGCGAACGCGCCACTTCAACGATGTCGAAGCATTCGAGCTGGTCGCCTTCCATGATTTCGTTGAAGCCTTTGATCATCAGGCCGCACTCGAAGCCCATGCGCACTTCTTTGACGTCGTCTTTGAAGCGTTTGAGCGAGGAAAGTTCGCCGGTGTGGATAACGACGTTGTTGCGGATAAGGCGGATGTGAGAATCGCGTTTGACCACGCCATCGGTAACCATACAGCCGGCGATGTTGCCCACTTTGGACACGCTGATGACCTGGCGGATTTCCACCGTGCCGGTAATCTGCTCTTTCTCTTCCGGTGCCAGCATGCCGCTCATGGCGGCTTTTACGTCGTCG
>CAMURX010000073.1 GCA_947097615.1 uncultured Neisseria sp.
CGCAACGCCAAAGGCCGCCGCCTGCCCTCCGAGCTCGGCCACGACGGCGACAGCGACGCCGCATTCCGATTTGTCGAACTGGGCAAAGGCCGCTACACCTTCAACGTAACCAAAAGCGGTACCATCAAACGTATATGCGTCAATGCCGCCAACTAAGCCTTGCCGTTTGGCAGGGAGTGGGCAGGCCGCCCCAAAAAAAGCAGCCCGCCCGCCAAACACCCGCAGGCAAAGAAGGCCGTCTGAAACGCTTTCAGACGGCCTCCGTCCGTTCCACCGCAAGGAAAATCCGACCATGGCCGACCAAAGCCCCCTCCTGCCGCAGGACAAATTCGACCTGGCTGCCGCCGAGCGGATCGCCGCCGCGCCCGCAGCCGTCCTTATCTCGCTGCTGCCGCAGCTGCTCGAATGGCTGCAAGACCCAAACTGGCCGTTGGCCGCGCCGCTGGCTGCCGCCCTGCGGCCGCATCAGATGCTGTTCGACGAATCAACGGCTGCCGTGCTGCGCGGCGGCGATGAAGCTTGGAAACTGAGCCTTCTGCTTTATCTGGTCGACCGACACACCGCAGGCGCCAGCCTGCGCGAAATCCATCGCATCGTCGACAGTCCGACGGCGGCCGAGCGCGAATGGGGCGCGAACGAAGCCGCCGCGGCCGCGCTGCGCCGCATCTCGAGGCCGTCTGAAAGCGCGGTTTTACATAGGCGGAATGCCTGAATCCCCGTTATTTCCGCTGCGTGGCGATGGCGGCGGGTTTGGCGTGATGCGAACGGCAAGAGGCCGTCTGAACATTCCCGAAGCGGGTTTTAGACGGCCTTTGCCGTTTGCGCCGCGCTGCTTTTTCTTTGCGCTTTTTGACAAAACCGCGCTGTTTGGGTTAAAACAGCGCCTTCCGCCGGATTTCGGGCGGGCATTATGACAACGGAGGAGAAACCATGCCGCAAACCGGTACACAAAAAACTTTTTTCGGACACCCCGTCCAATTGTCGACGCTGTTCCACATCGAATTGTGGGAGCGTTTTTCGTTTTACGGCCTGCAAGGCATTCTGATGCTTTATCTGTATTACGAAACGTCGCGCGGCGGGCTGGGGGTGGACAAGTCGCTGGCGGGCAGCATCGTCGGCGCATACGGCGGCAGCGTCTATCTGGCGACGGTGTTCGGCGGCTGGCTGGCTGACCGTTTGTGGGGCGCGGAGAAGACGCTGTTTGTGTCGGGCGTGGTGGTGATGCTCGGCCATCTGACGCTGGCGTTCGTGCCGGGGCTGGCGGGGCTGCTGTGCGGGCTGGTGCTGATTGCGCTGGGCAGCGGCGGCGTGAAGGCGTCGGCCAATTCGATGGTCGGCTCGCTGTATGAGGATGAGAAACTGCGGCCGCTGCGCGACGCGGGTTTTTCGATTTTCTATATTTCCATCAATATCGGCGGCTTTTTCGGGCCGCTGGTGACGGGCGTGCTGCAAACCAAAGCGGGTTTCCACTACGGCTTCGGCGCAGCGGCGGTGGGCATGGCTTTCGGGCTGTGGCGCTACTGGCTCGGCCGCAAGAGTCTGCCGCACACGCCGCCGCCGCATCCGCTGCCGCAGGGGCAGGGCAAAATCGCTGCCGCCGTGGCGGCGGGCATGGCCGCGGCGGTGGCTGCGCTGGTGTATTCGGGCTGGCTGACGCTGGAAAATTTCCCCAAGCGGCTGCTTGTCTGCGTGCTGGCAGTGGTGGCGGCGTATTTTGTCCGCCTGCTGGCCAGCCCGCTCACGGGGGCGGAAAACAAGCGCCACATCATTGCCTATATCCCGCTGTTTCTAGCGATCTGCCTGTTTTGGGCGGTGTGGTTCCAGGTGTACACGGTGGCGACGGTGTATTTCGACGAAACAGTCAACCGCACCGTCGGCGGGTTTACCGTGCCGGTGTCGTGGAAGGATTCGGTGCAGAGCATGTGGGTGGTGCTGTTTTCCGGCCTGCTGGCGGCCTTGTGGACGAAAATGGGCGCGCGCCAGCCGAAAACGCCGCTGAAATTCGCCCTGTCGCTGCTGATTACCGGCGCGGCCTATCTGGCTTTCGTGCCTTTCGTGTCTTCGGGCACGCCGATGCCGATGGTGCTGTTTTTCCTTGTATTGCTGGCGATTACCGTGGGCGAATTGCTGCTCTCGCCGATTTCCCTGTCTTTCGCCACCAAAATCGCGCCGCCGATGTTCAAAACGCAGATGGTGGCGCTGAACTTCCTCGCCCTCTCCATCGGTTTCACGCTGGGCGGGCTGCTGTTTGACAAATTCCACCACGAAGGCGCGGACACGGGTTTCTATTGGGTGCTGTTTGCCATCGGCGCGGTGTCGGGCGGCGCGCTGCTGCTGCTTGCGCCGCTGCTCAACCGCCTGCTCAAAGGCGCGGACTGAGCCGCCTCCGTTTTGCCTTTTCAGACGGCCTGACGCAGCGTTGAGGCCGTCTGAAAACGTTTCCACCGATTATCCTGAGGGAAAATGATGAGTACAGGAGAACCCGTCCGCCTGTCCAAACGCATGGCCGAACTCGGCCTGTGTTCACGGCGCGAAGCCGACAGCTACATCGAACGCGGCTGGGTGAAAGTGAACGGTGCGGCGGCGGTGCTGGGACAGAAAGTCACCGCCGCCGACCGCATCGATCTCGCCAAAGAGGCGCACGAAGCGCAGGCGCAGCGCGTCACCATCCTGCTCAACAAGCCCGTGGGCTATGTCAGCGGCCAGCCCGAAAAAGGCTACCGTGCCGCCGCCGAGCTAATTACGCCGGAAAACCACTGGGAGGGCGACACTAGCCGCATCGCGTTCAACCCCGCCCACCTGCGCGGCCTCGCCCCCGCCGGCCGCCTCGACATTGATTCCGTCGGCCTGCTGGTGCTCACACAGGACGGCCGCACTGCCAAAAGCCTGATCGGCGACAACAGCGGCACGGAAAAAGAATACCTCGTGCGCGTGAAAGGCCGTCTGAACGCAGAAGGGCTCTCGCTACTCAACCACGGCCTCAGCCTCGACGGCGAAAAGCTGCGTCCGGCCAAAGTGGAATGGCAGAACGAAGACCAGCTGCGCTTCGTGCTGAAACAGGGCAAAAAACGCCAAATCCGCCGCATGTGCGAACTCGTCGGCCTACGCGTCGTCGGCCTTAAACGCATCCGCATCGGCCGCGTCAAACTCGGCGCGCTGCCGCCGGGCAAATGGCGCTATCTGTATCCGGGCGAGCGTTTTTGAAACCGCTGCACCACCTGCGTGTGCAAACCAAGAGACCGTCTGAAAGTTTCAGACGGCCTCTTTGTAACAGGTTTGCCAATCAGGGCTGTTGCATCGCGCCTGCCGCTCCCGCCGCGCTGAGCACGAATACGATCAGCAGAATATAGAGAACGAAGGCAATGGCAACAAAAATTAGCCAGGCTTTGCAGAAATTGGCTTTGTTCGGATTGGTGGTGCTGCTGAAGCCCCACACTAGCGCCATAATCAGGTTGACGATGGGAATGGCCAGCACGATGCTGGTTACGATCCATTCGCCGATGCCGATAACGGGCGCCTGCTGTTGGTAGCCGTATTGCGGCTGCTGTTGGTTCAACAAGGGATTGGAAGGTTGGTTCACGGTTAACGCTCCTTTAAAGTCAGGGTCATACAGTTTGCAAAAATTAACGCGATTATACCCGGATGCGTTATTTCGTGCCATTTGCCGGCGGCATTTTTCAGACGGCCTGCCGGTTTTTCGCGGCGGCTATGTCGGCGGCAATCTGGCGGCGCAGCGCTTCGATGTCGGAAAACTTTTCTTCGTCGCGCAGCTTGTGCAGGAAGCGGACAAACAGGCGTTCGCCGTATAGGTTTCCCTGAAAATCAAACAGATGCACTTCCAGCTTCTGCCCGCCGCTGCCGCCGCTGACGGTGGGGTTGTAGCCGAAGCTCGCCACGCCGCGCCGCCTGCCGAACGCGCCTGCGGCTTCGACGACGAACACGCCCGACAGGGCGTAGCGGTGTGGCGGCAGATGGATGTTGGCGGTGGGGCTGCCCAGCGTGCGGCCGAGTTTGCGCCCGTGTTTGACGCGGCCGCTGAGCACATAGCCGTGGCCGAGTATGGCTTCGGCTTCTTTCAGACGGCCTTCCTGCAAGGCCAGGCGCACGGCGGTGCTGCTGGCGCGGCCGCCCGCAACCAGTATGCTCGGCGTGCGTTCGGTGGCGAAATCCGCCTGTGCCTGCAACAGGGCGAAATCGCCCGTTCTGCCGCGGCCGAAGCGGAAATCGTCGCCCACCAGCAGATAGCGCGTATCCAGCCCGCGCCGCAGTACGGTGTCGATAAAGCCTTCGGCGGGCATTTGCGAAAAAGCGCGGTTGAAACGCAGCACGCACACGGCGTCGACGCAGCCGCTCTCGCGCAGCAGACGCAGCTTGTCGCGCAGCGGCGTCAGACGAGGCGGCGGCTCTTTACCGGCTGCGCGGGCGAAAAATTCGGCGGGCTGCGGCTCGAACAGCACGACGGTGCTGCACAGGCCGCGCGCGTCAGCTTCGTCTTTCAGGCGTTGCAGGATGTGGCGGTGGCCGAGGTGGACGCCGTCGAAATTGCCGATGGTGACGGCGGCGGGAGCGGGTTCAGACGGCAGACGGCCGCCCGGAAAAATATTCATGTGGCGGATGGGAGCGGAAAAAAGCGGGCATTGTAAACGGATTTGCAGGGCGTTTACAGCCTGCCCTGCCGTCGGCAAAAAGCGCAATTAAATCTGCCGCCTTATGTTTTTTCTTGTAAAATGCGCGATTTTTCGCGGCGTGTGCGTCTGCCCGCCCTCCTCTACTTTCCGGGCTGTTTTATGAGTTTCCGTTTCGACATTATTTATGAATACCGCGAAATGTTCCTGATTGGGGCATTGACCACTTTGGGACTGACCTTCGTCGCCACCCTCGGCGGTTCGCTGCTCGGCCTGTTCGGCGCACTGGCGCGGATTATCCGTTTTGAAAAAGGCGGCGCGCCGCTCAAAGCGCTGGCCTGGCTGCTGCGCAATCTGTCGGCGCTTTATGTGACGGTGTTCCGCGGCACGCCGCTGTTTGTGCAGATTTTCATCTGGTATTTCGTCTGGCTCGCCGCCCTGATCCATCCCAACGGCGGCTGGCTGGTAGACGGTCAGGCTGCCGTCGAGCTGCGCCGCAGCTACGGCGCGGTGATTGCCGGCGTGCTGGCGCTGACGGCCAACTCGGGCGCCTACATCACCGAAATTTTTCGCGCGGGCATCCAGTCGATCGACAAAGGCCAGATGGAAGCCGCCCGCTCGCTGGGCATGACCTATCCGCAGGCAATGCGCTTCGTTATCCTGCCGCAGGCCGTGCGCCGCATGCTGCCGCCGCTTGCCAACGAATTCATCACGCTGCTGAAAGACAGCTCGCTGCTGTCGGCCATCGCCGTGGCCGAGCTGGCCTACGTCCAGCGCACCATCTCCGGCCGCTACTCGATTTATGAAGAGCCGCTCTACACCATCGCGTTGATTTATCTGGCGATGACTTTGTGCCTGAGCTGGCTGTTCTCGTGGCTGGAAAAGCGTTACAGCCTGCAACGGCGCTGAGGTTTTGCATATTTGGAGGCCGTCTGAAAACATCCGCAAGGTGTTTTCAGACGGCCTTTTGCATGGCGGAACGGATGGCTTGGGCAAGAAAAAGGGCGGAATTTCCGCCCTTGTGTTTTACCCGATTGTCAGCCGTTGATAAGCACCACTTTCATCGCCTGATTCTCCGAAGCGTGTTTGAACACGTCGTAGGCTTTTTCCAGCTCGGAAAGTTTGAAGCGGTGGGTCAGCATTTTGCTGTAATCGACCGAGCTGGTGGCCACGGCTTTGAGTAACATTTCGGTGGTGTTGCTGTTGACCAGGCCGGTGGTGATGGCCAGGTTTTTGATCCACAGTTTTTCCAGTTTGAAATCGACGGGCTTGCCGTGCACGCCGACCACGGCAATGTGGCCGCCGGGTTTGACGATGTCCTGGCACATATCCCAAGTGGCGGGAATGCCGACCGCTTCAATCGCGCAATCGACGCCGTCTTCGCCGACGATGGCAAAAACCTGCCGGGAAATGTCGCCCGACGCGGGATTGATGGTATGGGTGGCGCCCAGTTCTTTGGCCAGTTTCAAGCGGTTTTCGTCCATATCGCAGACGATAATCGTGGCGGGGCTGTAAAGCTGTGCAGTCAGCAGGGCGGACATGCCAACGGGGCCGGCACCGGCGATGAAGACGGTGTCGCCCGGTTTGACGTCTCCGCTCTGCACGCCGATTTCGTGGGCGGTGGGCAGGATGTCGGACAACAGCAGGGCGATTTCGTCGTCCACGGCGGTGGGCAGCGGAATCAGGCTGTTGTCGGCATAGGGCGTGCGCACATATTCAGCCTGCGTGCCGTCGATCATATAGCCGAGTATCCAGCCGCCGTTGCGGCAGTGGGAATAGAGCTGGGTTTTGCAGTAGTCGCAGGTGCAGCATTTGCTGACGCAGGAGATGATGACTTTATCGCCGACTTTGATGTTTTTCACCGCCGATCCGACTTCTTCGACGATGCCCACGCCTTCATGCCCCAAGATGCGGCCGTCGGCCACTTCGGGGTTTTTGCCTTTCCAAATCCCCAAGTCGGTGCCGCAAATCGTGGTTTTTACGATTTTCACCACCGCATCGGTGGGATCGATGATTTGCGGTTTGGGTTTGTCTTCCAAACGGATGTCGTTGGTGCCGTGGTAAACCATTGCTTTCATAATGCTTCCTTTCAGAACAGAGGGTGGACAAAACGAAAAACACCATTTATTCAGTTTATAGGCCGATTGATAATATCTGTCAAATTATTTAATTATTTGTTATGGTGTAACAAAAGGCCGTCTGAAAACCTTTTCAGACGGCCTTTGTTTATGTTGCGGCGTTTATTTCTTCTCGCCGCGCAACTCTTTGGGCAGCACGAACACGATGCTCTCCTCCGCGCCCTCGCCCTCGCGCAGAGTGTCGTGTCCCCAGGCTTTGAGCGTGGCCAGCACTTCCTGCACCAGCACTTCGGGGGCGGACGCGCCTGCGGTAACGCCGACCTGTTTTTTGCCCTCGAACCATTCGCGGCGCAGGTAGGAGGCGTTGTCGACCATATAGGCGTCGACGCCGCGCTGGGCGGCCACTTCGCGCAGGCGGTTGCTGTTGGAGGAGTTGGGCGAACCGACGACGATGACGATGTCGCATTCCGCCGCCAGCTGCTTCACCGCTTCCTGACGGTTGGTGGTGGCGTAGCAGATATCGTCTTTCGGCGGGCTTTTGATATTGGGGAAACGCGCTTTGAGGGCGGCGATGATGTCTTTGGTTTCGTCCACCGACAGCGTGGTCTGGCTGACGTGCGACAGGCGGTCGGGGTCGGCCACTTCGAGTTTTGCCACGTCTTCCACCGTCTGCACCAGCAAAATCGCGCCCTCGGGCAGCTGCCCCATCGTGCCTTCCACTTCGGGGTGCCCCGCATGGCCGATCATAATAATCTGATAGCCCTGCGTATCCAGCCGCGACACTTCCTTGTGCACCTTCGTTACCAGAGGGCAGGTGGCGTCGAATACGCGGAAGCCCCGCGCCGCCGCTTCATCCTGCACCGCTTTGGACACGCCGTGCGCCGAATAAATCAGCGTCGCACCCTCGGGCACGTCAGCCAAGTCTTCGATAAACACCGCGCCTTTTTCGCGCAGATTGTCCACCACGAATTTGTTGTGCACGACTTCGTGGCGCACATAAATCGGTGCGCCGAATTCCTCCAGTGCGCGCTCGACGATGCTGATGGCGCGGTCCACGCCCGCACAGAAGCCGCGCGGATTGGCCAGCATGATGGTTTTTTGGGTCATAATTG
>CAMURX010000074.1 GCA_947097615.1 uncultured Neisseria sp.
GGCGTGGATTTTTACCAAAAATACCGCCGCAAGGCTGATTGTCAACACGCCCTAGAGAAGATATAGTGATTAAAAATAAATAGATACAAGGCAGCAAGGTGCGGCAATGCCGCAGATTGTCGTGTCGCTCCACTATAAACAGGCCGTCTGCCATCGGAAAGCCGTCAACAATAAACACAATAATGAGGCCGTCTGAAAGCGAAGCTTCAAAGAAGTGAAAACGGACAACGGGTTTCAGCTGCCTTGGCCGTGCGGTCTTATTCGGTGCAGGCTTGGGTAGTTGCTTCATAGCGTTTCTGTTCGCGGGGAAAGTGTTCGCCTGCGTAGAAAGAGGGATGGGCTCCGGGCGTGAAGCGGTACGCAATCTCGGCAAGGGTGCGGCGGCAGGCGGCTTTATCGCCGGTGTGCAGGTAGCTGTCGGCCAGATCATTGTAGATTTTGATTCGGGATGCGTCGGTGGCAAAACGATCGCATTGTTCGATGTATTGTTTTTTGATTTCCAGGGCTTCGGGGTAGCGTTGGGCGCGGTAGGCAGCCTGAAAGCGCTGTTCGGCGGCTTTGCTGCCTTGCGGGGTGCACAGGGCGGGGACGGCGGTGTATCTGCCTTTGAAACTGCCGCCCGCGTCGCAGTAGCGGCTGCATTCGCCTTCGGGGGTGACGGTGAGTTTGTCTTGTTTTCGGCCGTCGAATGCAAAACGGACGACGCAGCCTTGGCCGTCGCGCCAAGCGCCGTTTTTGATGCGGCCTTCGAGCTTGCATTGGCTGCGGTAGAGGTTGATGGATTGCAGCTTGAAGCGGCTGCCTTGGATGTCGGCCCTGCCGGTGATGCCGTCGTCGATGTCGATGGTGTACTGTCGGGCAGCGGCGGTAGCGGCAAGGGTGCAGAGAAGAGCGGCGAAGAGGTGTTTTTTCATGTCGGGGCTTCTTTCTGTTTTCGTGAAACGGATTTCAAACGGCCTTTGAGGCCGTCTGAAACTCTGTATCGACTGTTGATAATCCGCCTTGCAGCGATGCTTACGGTTTGCTTAAAACGGAAGGCCGTCTGAAAGCGCGGTGGTAGTGCTTTCAGACGGCCTCTGTGTCATTTGCCGTGCAGGAAGCGGGGGACGGCTTCCCAGTCAGCAGCCA
Source organism: uncultured Neisseria sp. (assembly GCA_947097615.1). Lineage (GTDB taxonomy): Bacteria > Pseudomonadota > Gammaproteobacteria > Burkholderiales > Neisseriaceae > Neisseria. Next base: position 1,129 of record CAMURX010000074.1, read on the forward strand.
TGATGAGGGGGACGGCTTCGAGGGATTTGGCGATGGCGCGGTCGATGAGTTCGCGCTCGGCGGCGGAGGGTTTGTTGAGGACGTAGCCGACGACGAGGTTGCGGTCGCCGGGGTGGCCGATGCCCAGGCGCAGGCGGTAAAAATTGGGCGTGCCGAGTTTGGCCTGGATGTCTTTGAGGCCGTTGTGGCCGCCGTTGCCGCCGCCGAGTTTGAAGCGGATGCTGCCGCAGGGGATGTCGAGTTCGTCGTGGACGGCAAGGATTTCTTCGGCTTTGATTTTGTAAAACTGTGCCAGCGCGCCGACGGCTTTGCCGGAGAGGTTCATATAGGTGTCGGGCTTGATGAGCCACACTTCGCCTTCGGGGCGGGCGACGCGGGCGACGTGGCCGGAGAATTTTTTTTCATGCTTCCACACGGCTTTCCACTGCCACGCGAGTTCGTCGAGAAACCAGAAGCCGGCGTTGTGGCGGGTGTGTTCGTATTCGCTGCCGGGGTTGCCGAGGCCGGCGATGAGTTTGATGGTCATGGTTTTTTCGCTTTTTTGTCGGCCGCGCTTTCGGCCGCGCGGCGGCGGCGGGCGGTTTTGGGGTCGATAAGGAGGGGGCGGTAGAGTTCGACGCGGTCGCCGTTTTGCAGGATGGTGTCGTCTTTGACCTGCCTGCCGAAGATGCCGAGGGGGGCTGCGGGGTCGGCATGGGGAAAGGCGGCGGCAAGGCCGCTGTTTAAGACGGCCTGCCGTGCGGTGGTGCCCTCGGGCACGGCGAGGCGTTGCAGGAACTGCCTGTCCGCTTCGCCGTAGGCGATTTCTATGGTGATGTCAGCCATGGCGTCTGCCCGCTTCGGCAACAAAGGCTTCGACGAGTTTGCCCGCGAGGTGGCCGAACACGGGGCTGATGAGGGCGGCGAGCAGGGGGTTGGCAAAGTCGTATTCGAGCTTGAAGGCGATGCGGCAGCAGTCGCCGCCCAAATCTTCAAACTGCCACGAGCCGCGCAGGGTTTTGAAGGGGCCGTCGAGCAGATCCATGCGGATTTCGCGGCCGGGGATGTTGCGGTTACGGGTGGCGAAAGACTGTTTCACGCCTTTGTAGTCCATGTGCAGGCGAGCTTCGAGTTGGTTTTCCGTGCGCGAGAGGATTTCGGTTTTGCCGTACCAGGGCAGGAACTGCGGGTAGTCTTCGACTTTGTCGACCAGGTCGAACATCTGCTGCGCGCTGTGGGGGACGAGGACGTTTTTTTCTACGGTTTTCATGCGGTGCGGCCGGGCGGAAAAGGCGGGATTATAGCGGGAATGAAAATGTCGGGCGCGGTATTGCGCTTTGGCGGTACGGTGCGCCCGAAAGGCCGTCTGAAAGTGGCGGACGGCGGGTTTCAGACGGCCTTATTTCTTCATCAGGAAGCCGATCAGCAGTTCTTTGAACAGGAAGCCGAAGACGCCGAGACCGAGGACGAAGAAGAGGATGAACATGCCGAATTTGCCGGCATTGGATTTTTTGCCGAGGTCGTAAACGATAAAGCCGAGGAAGATAACGAGGACGGTGAGGCAGATACGCATTGCCCAGGCAGTGAATTCCGCTTCGCTCATGGTGTTTTTTCCTTGTTTGATGTGTGTTGTAGGGGATTTTGTTTTTCAGACGGCCTTTTGCTGTTTGAGGCCGTCTGAAACGGCGGTTTAGCGGTTCATCGCCTGTTCGAGGTCGGCAATCAGGTCGTCGGCGTCTTCAAGGCCGACGGAGAGGCGCAGCAGGCCGTCGGTGATGCCCGCTTCCAGTTTGGCTTCGGGGCTCATGCGGCCGTGGGTGGTTGTCCACGGGTGGGTGATGGTGGAGCGCACGTCGCCGAGGTTGGCGGTTTTGGAGAAGATTTTGACCGCGTCAAGCAGCTTCCATGCGGCTTCCTGCCCGCCCTTCACTTCAAACGCCAGCACGATGCCGCCCGCCTGCTGCTGTTTTTTCACCAAATCCGCCTGCGGGTGGTCGGGGAGGCCGGAGTGGTAGACGTGTTTGACTTGCGGCTGGTCGCGCAGCCAGGCGGCGATTCGGTCGGCGTTGGCGCATTGTTTTTCGATGCGCAGCGGCAGGGTTTCCACGCCGCTGAGCAGCACCCAGGCATGGAAGGGCGACATGGACATGCCGCAGGCGTTCATATACATCTGCACCTGCTGCATGAGTTCTTTGCGGCCGACGATGACGCCGCCCTGCACGCGGCCGTGGCCGTCGATGGCTTTGGTGGCTGAGTGCACCGACAAGTCCGCGCCGAATTTCAGCGGCTGCTGCAAAACGGGGGTGAGGAAGCTGTTGTCCACCACCAAAAGCGCGCCCGCCGTTTTGGCAACAGCGGCGAGTTTTTCCAAATCGGCCACTTCGTTGAGCGGGTTGGACGGGGTTTCCAGAAAGAGCATTTTGGTATTGGGGCGCATGGCGGCCTGCCACTCTGCGGGGTCGGTTTGCGAAACGTAGCTGATTTCGATACCGAAGCGGGCGATGTGGTTGTTGAGCAGGCCGACAGTGGTGCCGAACAGGCTGCGGCTGCATATCAGGTGGTCGCCCGCGCTTAAAAAGGTGAGGAGGGCGGCGTTGATGGCGGCCATGCCGGTGGCGGTGGCGACGGCGGCTTCCCCGCCTTCGAGGATGGCGATGCGGCGGGCGAAGGCGGCGGTGGTGGGATTGGCGGTGCGGCTGTATGTGTAGCCTTGTTTTTCGCCTTTGAAGAGGGCCGCGCCGTCGGCGGCGCTGTCGAACATAAAGCTGCTGGTGAGGAAAAGCGCCTGGTTGTGTTCGTTAAACTGGGTTTGTTCTTTCGCGCCGCGGATGGCGAGGGTTTGCGGGTGGAGTGTGTCGTTCATGTGAAAATCCGTTTGTGAAATCGGGTAAAGGCGGCATTCTGCGCCTGTTTGCGGGTGCTTTCAAGGCGGGGGCGGTTGGAGGCCGTCTGAAAAACGGGTTTCAATGAGGTTAAAAACGGCTTTCAGACGGCCTTTTGCTTGGGCGGCGGAAACCGCGTGCGTGGCTTGCGCCATACACCCTACCTTAGGATTAGAGGCCGTCTGAAAAGCGGGTTTCAGACGGCCTTATCCTTCCAGCCGGCCGTCGGTCATGGTGAGCACGCGCTCGAAGCGGGCGGCGAGTTGGTCGTCGTGGGTGACGACGACGAGGGCGGTGTCCAGTTCGGCTTTCAAATCCAGCATCATGTCGAGGACGTTTTGCGCGTTTTTGCGGTCGAGGTTGCCGGTGGGCTCGTCGGCCAAAAGGCAGGCGGGTTCTGTGACGAGGGCGCGGGCGATGGCGGCGCGCTGGCGTTCGCCGCCGGAAAGTTCGCCGGGGCGGTGCTGCACGCGCTCTTTGAGACCGGCTTTTTCCAGCATGGCGAGGGCGCGGCTGCGTGCTTCGTCTTTGGGTGTTTTACCGATTAAAAGCGGCATCATCACGTTTTCCAACGCGGAGAATTCGGGCAAAAGGTGGTGGAACTGGTAGACAAAGCCGAGGCGGCGGTTGCGCAGGGCGCTCAAATCTTTCTGGCTCATTTGCGAGAGGTCGCTGCCCATCAGGCTGACGCGGCCGGAGGTGGGTTTGTCGAGGCCGCCCAGAATGTGCAGCAGGGTGGATTTGCCGCTGCCCGACGAGCCGATGATGCTGATGCTTTGCCCTTTTTCCACCTGCAAATCGAGATTGTCGAGCACCTGCACGTCCAAAACGCCGTCGTTGTAGCTTTTGCAGACGGCCTCACAGGCCAATACGGGATTATTCATAGCGTAGCGCCTCCGCAGGTTCGGTTTTGGCCGCCCGCCAGCTCGGATAGAGTGTCACCAGAAGGGACAGGCCGATGGAGATGGAAACGATGGTGGCAACGTCGCTCCACACGATGTGCGAGGGCAGATAGTCGAGGAAATACACTTGCGATTCGATGAGTTTGCGTCCCATCAGCCCTTCCGCCCATTTGAGGATGGCGCCGATGTTGGCTGCCAGCAGCAGGCCGAACACCGTGCCGAAAGCCGTGCCGATCAGCCCCAAGAGCGCGCCCTGCACGAAAAAGATTTTCATGATGCCCGAGGGCGGCAGACCCTGCGTGCGCAGGATGGCGATGGCCGACTGCTTTTCGGTCACGGTCATAATCAGGGTGGAAATCAGGTTGATGGAGGCGACGAGGCTGATGAAGAACATAATCACAAACAGCATTTTCTTTTCCAGCTCGACGGCGTTGAAATAGGATTGGTTGCTGAACGTCCAATCGCGCACCCAAACCTTGTCCTGTTCGCCCGCGGGCAGCAGGGAGGCGGCCACGGCGGGGGCGTTCTGCGGATCGGCGAGTTTCAGGCGCAACCCGGCAAAACCCGTGTCGAGGCGGTAAAGCGTCTGCGCGTCATCGATATGGGTGAGCGCCAGCGCGTTGTCGAGCTCGTAGATGCCGGTTTTCACCGTACCCACCAGATTAAACTGCTTCAAACGCGGCACCATGCCCGCGGGCGTAACGTTGCCCTCCGGCGTAATCACGGTCACCTTGCCGCCCGTTTCCACGCCCAGCGCTTCGGCCAAACCGCTGCCGAGGATGATGTCGAACTCGCCCGGGCGCAGGCTCTCGAAGCCGCCCGAGGGCATGTCCCGCCAATAGTCGACCACCTGTTTTTCTTCGGCGGGATCGATGCCGCGTATCTGTACGCCGCGCACTTCGCCGTTGTTGGCCAACAGCGCCTGATCGGCGATATAGGGCGCCGATCCGACCACGTTTTTATTATCCGCCACCAGCTTGCGCAAATCCTGCCAGCTCCCGCCGCCCGCGTCGTAAAAACCGATTTCCGCATGGGGCGCGACACTGAAAAGCTGGCTGCGCACGTCTTTCTGAAAGCCGTTCACCACCGAAATCACCGTAATCAGCGCCATCACGCCGATGGCGATGCCGACGATTGAAATGATGCCGATAAACGACATAAAACCGCTGCGCTTCTTCGCCCGAAGATAGCGCAGCCCGATCCACGTTTCCACTGAAAGCATTGCGTCCTACCGTGAAAAATAAAAGGCGGCATTGTACCGTAAAGGCCGTCTGAAAGCTCCGTTTCAGACGGCCTGTGCCGTTTGGGCTATAATCGCGCTTTTTTTGCCAAACCGAATAAAAATGTCCAACAAACCCAAATCCGAACACGAAAACAACAAGCTGCACAAACGCCTGCGCCATGCTGTGGGCGACGCGATCAACCATTTCAACATGATCGAGCCGGGCGACAAAATCATGGTCTGCCTCTCCGGCGGCAAAGACAGCTACGCCCTCTTAGACATCCTGCGCCATTTGCAGGCCTCCGCCCCGATTGATTTCGAGCTGGTTGCCGTCAATCTCGACCAAAAACAGCCCGGTTTCCCCGAAGAAGTGCTGCCCACCTACCTCGAAAGCATCGGCGTACCCTACAAAATCGTCGAAGAAGACACCTATTCCACCGTCAAACGCGTGCTCGACGAAGGCAAAACCACCTGTTCGCTGTGCAGCCGCCTGCGCCGCGGCATCCTCTACCGCACCGCCAAAGAGCTCGGCTGCACCAAAATCGCCCTCGGTCACCACCGCGACGACATCATCGCCACGCTGTTTTTAAACATGTTTTACGGCGGCAAACTCAAAGCCATGCCGCCCAAACTCGTTTCCGACAACGGCGAACACATCGTTATCCGCCCGCTGGCCTATGTGAAGGAAAAAGACCTCATCCGCTACGCCGAAATCAAGCAGTTCCCCATCATCCCGTGCAACCTCTGCGGCTCGCAGCCCAATTTGCAGCGGCAAATCATCGGCGACATGCTGCGCGACTGGGACAAACGCTTTCCCGGCCGCATCGAGAGCATGTTCTCCGCATTGCGAAACGTCGTCCCCTCCCATCTGGCCGACACCGATCTTTTCGATTTTGCAGGCTTGCAGCGCGGGCAAAACCTGAAACACGGCGGCGATTTGGCTTTCGACAGCGAAACCCTGCCCGAACGCTTTTCAGACGGCCGCGACGACGACGAAGTGAAAATCGCCCAACCGCGCAAAGTGTTCAACATCCTCGACAACCGCAAATAGCGGCAAACAGAGCAAAGGCCGTCTGAAAACACTTTTCAGACGGCCTTTACAGTTGGAAAATCGCTGAAAGTGGCCGTCTGAATGAGGCCGTCTGAATGAGGCCGTAACAGATGCTTACAGCCGCTGCCTCATCTGCTCGAACAGGCAAACCGTGGCGGCCATCGCCACATTGAGCGACTCGGTTGCGCCCGCCATCGGGATAACGACCGAGTCGGCAGCGGCGCGGCGCGCTTCGTCGGACACGCCGCTGCCTTCGTTGCCGAACAGCCAGCCGCACGGGCGGCGCAGGTCGAGGGCGTAGAGGCTTTGCGCCGACTCATCGAGGGCGGTTACGCGCAGCGGTTCGCGGTAGAGCGGCAGCCATTGCGCCAGATCGGTGTCAGGATAAAGGCCGAGCAGGAAATGCGCGCCCATCGCCGCGCGCAGGACTTTGGGCGACCAGACGTCGGCACAGTCGCAGCCGAGCACCACGTTTTTCACGCCCGCCGCCGCCGCGCTGCGCAGGATGGTGCCGATATTGCCGGGATCTTGGATGCGTTCGAGAACGACGCAGTCGCCGTTCTGCGGCGGGGCGGCGGCTGCGGGAATTTCGGCCAGAGCCAGCAGGCC
>CAMURX010000075.1 GCA_947097615.1 uncultured Neisseria sp.
GGTAGCGTTTGACGAAGCGGTATTCGACGAGGGTGTTGGTGTTTTCGTCGGCTTCGGCGTACACGCTGCCGCCGCGTCCGCCGTCGCCGCCGTCGGGGCCGCCGCGCGGTACGAATTTTTCGCGGCGGAAACTGGTTGCGCCGTTGCCGCCGCGTCCTGCGGCCACTTCGATTTTGGCTTCGTCGATGAATTTCATGTGTCGGATTCCTATGGTTTTCAGACGGCCTTCATGGAAGATGGGAGGCCGTCTGAAAAGCGTATGCAAGCGGGCGGGCATTATAAGGGATAGGCCGTCTGAAAGCCGAAACTTTTTCAGACGGCCACCCCCTGCCCCGCCCGCTTTATTTGGCGCGCATGATTTGCAGGGTGTCGGTGCTGCCCGATTCGCGCATTTTGGTGCCGCTGGTGATGATGTAGCGCTCGCCGCTTTTGAGGATGCCGAGTTTGACGAGTTCGACTTCGACCTGTTCGAGTGCGGTGTCGCGGTGGAGGCTGGTTTGCAGATGCAGGGGGCGCACGCCGCGGTACATGGCCATGCGGCGCTGGGCGGCGGGGTGCGGCGTGAGGGCGTAGATGGGGATTTGGATGCCGTAGCGGCTGATTTGGAAGGCGGTTGTGCCGCTTTCGGTAAGGGTGACGATGGCTTTGGCGTCTACTTCGCGGGCGACGTGCACCGCGCCGCCTGCTATGGCGTGGTCGGTGCGGCGGCTGTCGTCGAAATCGTCTACCGTGCCGATAAGGGAGTCCTGCTCTTTTTCGGCGGCGGCGCAGATGGCGGCCATTTGGCGCACGGTTTCAAAGGGGTAGGCGCCGACGGCGGTTTCGGCGGAACACATTACCGCGTCCGTGCCGTCGAGCACGGCGTTGGCGACGTCGCTGACTTCGGCGCGGGTGGGCACGGGGTTGGTAATCATCGATTCCATCATCTGCGTGGCGGTGATGCTGAAACGGCGCAACTCACGGGCGCGGCGGATCATGCGTTTTTGCAGGGCGGGCACGGCGGCGTTGCCCACTTCCACGGCCAAATCGCCGCGCGCCACCATGATGCCGTCTGAAGCTTCGATGATGCTGTCGAGGTTGCGCACGGCTTCGATGCGCTCGATTTTGGCAACCAGCCCGGGAGGCAGGCCGCCCTTCCCGCCTGCGGCGGCGAGGTCGCGGGCGATTTTCATGTCTTCGGCGTTTTTGACGAAGCTGACGGCCAGATAGTCGCAGCCGATGTCGAGGGCGGTGTTGAGGTCGCGGAAGTCTTTTTCGGTGAACGAACCGGCGCTGAGGCCACCGCCGCGTTTGTTGATGCCTTTGCCGCTTTTGAGGAAGCGGGCGTTTTCGGCGACGGCGCGGATTTCGCTGCCGGACACGGAATCCACGGTCAGCGCGAGTAGGCCGTCGTCGAGCAGGAGGACGTCGCCCGGCTGCACGTCGTCGGGCAGCTCGCGGTAGTCGAGGCCGATGCGTTCGCGGCCGCCTTCGCCTTCGTAGGCAGCATCGAACACCAGCGTGTCGCCCGCGCGTACGTCGAGGCCGCCGCCTGCGATTTTGCCGATGCGGATTTTCGGCCCCTGCAAATCGGCCATCAGGGCGACTTCCTGCCCGGCCTGCCGCGCAGCTTCGCGCACGGTTTCGGCGGCGGCGCGGTGGCTTTCGGGCGTGCCGTGGCTGAAATTGAGGCGGACGACGTTCAGGCCGCCTGCGGCAATCATGTCGCGCAGCAACTTGACATTGCAACTGGCGGGGCCGAGGGTGGCGATGATTTTGGTGTTGTGGCGGATGCGGGAGAGATCGCGGATATGCATGGCGCTCCTTGCGGGAAAACGGCGCCGCACGTCTTTCAGACGGCCTGCGGCGCGGGAGATGTGGGAAAGAGGCCGTCTGAAAAACGGTGCGGAGCTTGGGCGGCGCTTTCAGACGGCCTTGTACGCTCAATCAGCGTTTGACGGCCTTATCGGCAATGTCTTTGCGGTACTGCATGCCCTCGAAGCGGATTTTTTCCACGGCGCGGTAGGCCGTTTGCTGCGCTTCTTCCACGCTGTCGCCGAGGCCGACGACGCAGAGGACGCGGCCGCCGTTGGTGGCGGTGCGCCCGCCTTCGGCAAAGGCCGTGCCCGCGTGGAAGACTTTGCCAGTTTCGTTGGCTTCGTCTATGCCTTCGATGATGTCGCGTTTGCGCGGGCTGTCGGGATAGCCTGCGGCGGCAAGGACGACGCCGACGGCGGTTTGCGGCTTCCATTCGGCCGACACTTCGTTCAGACGGCCTTCGATGCCCGCCTGCACCAGTTGCACGAAGTCGCTGTCGAGGCGGCTCATCACGGGCTGGGTTTCGGGGTCGCCGAAGCGGCAATTGAACTCGATCACAAACGGCGCGCCGGTTTCGTCAATCATCAGCCCGGCGTATAGAAAACCGGTAAACGGAATGCCGTCTTCCTTCATGCCGCGCACGGTAGGCAGGATGATTTCGTCCATCACGCGGCGGTGGACTTCGGGCGTGACGACGGGCGCGGGGCTGTACGCACCCATGCCGCCGGTGTTGGGGCCTTGGTCGCCGTCGAGCAGGCGTTTGTGGTCTTGGCTGGTAGCCATCGGCAGCACGTTGTCGCCGTCGGCCATCACGATAAAGCTGGCTTCTTCGCCGCGCAAAAAGTCTTCAATCACGACGCGCGCGCCCGCGTCGCCCATTTTGTTGCCCAGCAGCATATCATCCACGGCGGCGTGCGCTTCGTCTTCGTTCATGGCGACAATCACGCCCTTGCCCGCCGCCAAACCGTCGGCCTTGATGACGATGGGCGCGCCTTTTTCGCGGATATAGGCGTGCGCCGCTTCGGCCTCGGCAAAGGTTTGGTACTGCGCGGTGGGAATGCCGTGGCGCTGCATAAAGGCTTTGGCAAAGTCTTTCGAGCTTTCGAGCTGCGCGGCGGCGCGGGTGGGGCCGAACACGGGCAGTCCGGCGGCGCGGAAATCGTCGACGATGCCCGCCGCCAGCGGCGCTTCCGGGCCGACAACGGTAAAGGCGATTTTTTCGGCGCGGCAAAAGGCAATCAGCCCCGCGTGCGGCAGGAGCGGCACATTGCGCAGCTTTGGCTCGACGGCCGTACCCGCATTGCCGGGTGCGACGAAAACGGTTTCCACATCGGGCGACTGCGCCAGTTTCCACGCCAGCGCGTGTTCGCGGCCGCCGCCGCCGATAACGAGCAGTTTCATGACAGAATATCCTTGGTAAACGGGGAAAAACGGGATTATAGACCAATCCGCAGAGGCCGTCTGAAAAGCCGCCGCAGGTTTTCAGACGGCCTGAAAACAAAGTACAATAAAGAAATATCATAAAAAACACTCCTCAAAATATGTCAGCAGAAAACAGCCGCCTGGTTGCCCGCAACCTGCAAAAAACCTTCAAAAAACGCCAAGTCGTCAAAGATTTCTCGCTCGACATCGAAAGCGGCGAAGTCGTCGGCCTGCTCGGCCCCAACGGCGCGGGCAAAACCACCAGTTTCTATATGATCGTCGGCCTAATTGCCGCCGACGCGGGCAGCATCACGCTGGACGGGCGCGAGCTGCGCCATCTGCCGATACACGAACGCGCGCGCATGGGCGTGGGCTACCTGCCGCAGGAAGCGTCGATTTTCCGCAAAATGACCGTGGAACAAAACATCCGCGCCATCCTCGAAATCAGCATCAAAGACAAAAGCCGCATCGACGGCGAACTCGAACGCCTCCTCTCCGACCTCAACATCGAACGCCTGCGCCACAGCCCCGCCCCCGCCCTCTCCGGCGGCGAGCGGCGGCGCGTCGAAATCGCCCGCGTGCTGGCCATGCAGCCGCGCTTCATCCTGCTGGACGAACCCTTTGCCGGCGTCGATCCGATTGCCGTGATCGACATCCAGAAAATCATCGGTTTTCTCAAATCGCGCGGCATCGGCGTGTTGATTACCGACCACAACGTGCGCGAAACCCTGCGCATCTGCGACAGAGCCTTCATCATCAGCGACGGCGCGGTACTGGCCACCGGCCGTCCGCAAGAACTGGTGGAAAACGAACAGGTGCGCGCCGTCTACCTCGGCGAAAACTTCCATTATTAAAACAACGAAAACAAAGCATTATGGGCGGACAATCCTTCCATCTCAAACTCAAACAGACGCAGCAGCTCAACCAGGGCTTGCAGCAGTCGCTGCGCGTTTTGCAGATGTCGGGGCTCGAACTCGAACGCGAAGTGGACGACTGGCTGCAGGACAACCCCCTCTTGGAGCGGCGCGAACCCGCCGACGACGGCCGTCTCGAACCGCCGCACCTCTCCGCCGCCGTCTCCTCGCGCAACCAAATCGGCGGCGACGAAGCCGAAGACGTATGGGCAACCGTTGCCGACGAAGAAGACTTCAACCGCTACCTGCACAAACAGGTCTGCGAACACCCCCTGTCGGAAGAAGAAGCCGCCCACGTCCACATCGTCATCGACTTTCTCGACGACCAGGGCTACCTCACCGACACCCCCGAAGAAATCGTCGAACATACCCCCCTCGAATGGATGCTCGACGAAGACGACATCCAAACCGCCATCGACCACCTGCAAAACTTCGATCCCCCCGGCGTCGGCGCCGCCGATTTGCGCGAATCCCTCATGCTGCAACTGCAACGCCTGCCCGCCAGCCCCTCGCGCCAGTGCGCCGGACAAATCGTCAGCCGCTTTCTCGACGAACTCAACCGCAGCAGCAGCCGCAACGTCGAAAAATTCAAAAAAGCCCTGCCCGACTACACAAGCGACATCATCGAATCCGCCCTTGACCTCATCGGCAGCCTCAACCCCTATCCCGCCTACGGCTTCGCCGCCGCCGAACCCACCGCCTTCATCCAGCCCGACGTCTTCGTGCGCGAAGGCGAAAACGGCTGGGAAGTAGTCGGTAACGAAGCTGCCTGGCCGCACCTCGCCCTCAACGAAGAACTGGCCGACGCCCTCAAAGAAGAAGGCATAGACGAAGTGTGGCGCGAAAAAATCCAGGAAGCCAAACAGAAAATCGACAGCCTCGAATTGCGCAAAAGCACCGTCGTGCGCCTGGCCGAATACATCGTCGCCCATCAGGAAGACTTCTTCGTCTTCGGCGAAATCGGCCTCACTCCCATGCTGCTCAAAGACGCCGCCGCCGATTTGGGGCTGGCCGAAAGCACCGTTTCCCGCGCCGCCGGCAACAAATATCTCGCTTGCCCGCGCGGCCTGTTTGCGTTACGCTATTTCTTCACACAGGCCGTCAACGCCGAAGACGGGCAGGAAGGCACCAGCCAGAGAGCCGTCAAAGCCGTACTGGCGCAACTGATAGAAAAAGAAGACAAAACCAACCCCCATTCCGACGAAGCCCTATCCAAACTGCTCAAACTGCAAGGCATAGACATCGCCCGCCGCACCGTCGCCAAATACCGCGAAAGCCTGGCCATCGCACCGGCACACCAGCGCAAGATATAGTTTTTCCGTGCCGCCTGAACCTTTCAGACGGCCTCAACCCCAACGAAGGAGTAAGACTATGAACTTGAAAATCACCGGTTTGAATTTCGACGTCAGCGAAGCCGTCAGAGAACACGTCGCGCTCAAGCTCAACCGTATCAGCCGCCACGCAGGCAACCTGATATCCGTTACCGTCACCCTCTCGCTGGACAAACTCAACAACAAAGCCGAGGCCGACGCCCACCTGTCGGGCAAAACCCTGCACGTCGAAACCGTCGATCAGGAAAATATGTACGCCGCCATCGACGCCATGATGGACAAACTCGACAGAGCCCTCATCAAACACAAAGAGAAAAACCAAAACGTGCGCGGCGCGCCCAAGCCCGCAGCCGAAGCGGGCAACGACGACGAAGCCGACAGCGCGGCACAAGCCTGATCCGCAGCATCAAGAAGGCCGTCTGAACACAGTTTCAGACGGCCTTTTCCCTGCCCGCCGCCCCACCCTTTTGCACACTGCCGAAGCCGCAGACGGATTTGGTTTGCGGCAAAACCGTTTAAGCGAAAGGCCGTCTGAAAGCGCAGCTGCAATGAAATTAAAAGCTACAATACGCTTTTTAACTTCGTTGAAACTACACTTTCAGACGGCCTCTTTTTATGTTGCTCCCCTTTCTCTACCGCAGCCTGTGGCGCATCGCGCCGCCGCTGATCCGCCGCTATCTGCGCCGCCGTGCGCGCAAAAATCCCGCCTATCTCGAACACTGGGGCGAACGCTTCGGCGCGCCGTATCCCGCGCCCGTGCGGAATCCGATTTGGCTGCACGCGGTGTCGGTCGGCGAAACCCGCGCCGCCGCGCCGCTGCTGGCCGCGCTGCGCCGCCGTTTTCCCGACGCGCCGCTGCTGCTCACACAAATGACGCCCACCGGCCGCGCCGCCGCCGAAAGCCTGTATCCCGAGGCGCAATGCCGCTATCTGCCCTACGACAAGCCCGAATACGTCGCGCAGTTTCTCGCCGAACACCGGCCGCGTTTGGGCATTTTGATGGAAACGGAAATCTGGCCGCACCTGGCCGCCGCCTGCGCCGCGCAAGGCATTCCCCTGTTTCTCGCCAACGCCCGCCTGTCGGAAAAATCGCTGCGCGGCTACCAAAAAGCCGCTTCCCTTATCCGCCCCGCCATGCAGTCGCTTGCGGGCTGCTACGCGCAGAGCGAAGCCGACGCAGGCCGTCTGAAAAGCCTCGGTGCGGCTGCTCCCGTGGTGTGCGGCAACACCAAATACGACATCGCGCCGCCGCGTGAACAGCTCGCCTTGGGCGCACAGTTCCGTGCACTGGCGGGCGGGCACAAGGTACTGGTGTGCGGCAGCACGCGTTTTTACCACGGCGAAGACGAAGCGGCTTTGCTGCTGCGCGCGTGGCGGGAATACCGCGGCGATGCGCTGCTGGTTGTCGTGCCGCGCCATCCCGAACGTTTCGACGACGCCTTTCAGACGGCCTTGTCGCTCGGTTTCCGCACACAGCGGCGCAGCAACGGCCAAGCGATAGCCGCCGACACGCAGGTATGGATAGGCGACAGCATGGGCGAGCTTTACGCCTATTACGCGATGGCCGATGCGGTATTTGTCGGCGGCAGTCTGGTGGACAGCGGCTGCCAAAACCCCATCGAGCCGATGGCCTGCGGCAAGCCGGTGATGTTCGGTTTTTCCACCTACAACTTCGCCGCCGTCTGCACCGACGCGCTGGCCGCCGGTGCGGCGCGGCAGGTGGCGGACGCGCAAGAATGGCTGGACACGGCGCGGCAGTGGCTCGAAAGCGAAGCCGAACGCGCCCGCTTTGCCGCCCACGCCGCCGCCTTTGTCGCGCGGCATCGGGGTGCGAGCGAAAAAATAGCGGAGCTGGTGGCAAAGGCCGTCTGAAAACGAAGTTTCGGCGTAACCGAAACGGGTTTCAGACGGCCTCGAAAGCGCGTGCTCCCCAATGGCAAGGAACGCGCGCGGACACAAAAAGGCCGTCTGAAAGCCTGCAAACAGGTTTTCAGACGGCCTTTGCTTTGTGCAGACAAAATCCGCGCGGTTACGCTCAAATGCCGCGCAAGAGTTCGTTGACGCTGGTTTTGGCGCGGGTTTGCGCGTCGACTTTTTTCACGATAACGGCACAGTAGAGGCTGTGCGAGCCGTCTTTGGAGGGCATCGAGCCGGATACGACGACCGAGCCTGCGGGCACGCGGCCTTGGTGGATTTCGCCGGTTTCGCGGTCGAGGATTTTGGTGGACTGGCCGATGAACACGCCCATGGAAATCACGCTGCCTTCTTCGACAATCACGCCTTCGACGATTTC
>CAMURX010000076.1 GCA_947097615.1 uncultured Neisseria sp.
TATATCTGGTCATATCTGTATGATACTGTGAAAAATTGAATGTCAACAGCCCCTACTGTTTGCGTTTGGCCTTTTCGATGTCTTGCAGATACGGGTCGGCCTCGCTCCTGCCCTGCTCCGACGCTTTGCGCAGCCAGTATTCGGCCTGTTGCAAATCTTTCGGCAGGGTCAGGAAACCGTTTTTGTAGGCCAAGCCCAAAATCAGGCGGCTGTCGGCGTCACCCGCTTCGGCGGCGTCGCGCAGCAGTTCGGCGGCTTTGGCATCGTCTTTTTCCACACCCTCGCCCGCCACGCTCATGGCGGCGAGTTTTTTCTTGGCGCGCACATAGCCGTGCCGCGATGCTTTGTCCAGCCAGTAGGCGGCCTGTTTCGCGTCTTTGGGCAGGATGCTGCCGCGCAGGTACATAAAGCCCAGTTCGTGCTGCGCCAGCACGGAGAATGAGGTTTCCTGTGCGGCGGCTTTGCGCAGCCATTCGACCGCCTGCGCGTCGTCTTTGGCAACGCCGTCGCCCGCGCGGTAGGCAACGGCAAGGTTGTATTGCGCGTCGGCGCGTCCCTGTTCGGCGGCTTTGCGGTACCACTTGACGGCCTGCGCCATGTCTTTGGGCACGCCTTTGCCCTGGCGGTAGCGCAGCGCCAGATCGTATTGGGCCTGCGCCTGTCCCAGCTGCGCCGCTTTTTCCAGCCAGTAAACGGCTTTGCCGTCGTCTTTTTCGACAACGAATCCGTCGCGGTAGGCGGTGCTGAGCAGCCGCGCGGCGCGGACGTCGCCCTTCTCGGCGGCACGGGTCAGCCATTTGACGGCCTCTTCTTTGTCCTGCTTCACGCCGCTGCCTGTCAGGTAGCGGCCGCCCAGCACAGTTTGCGCCAGAGTGTCTCCCTGTTCCGCAGTCTGTGTCAGCAACTCGATGCCGCGTTTTTCGTCTTTGCCGACGCCCTCGCCCGAAAAATAGCGGATGGACAAAGCCCTCAGCGCGCGGACGTGTCCCTGTGCGGCGGCCTTTTCATACCACTGCGCTGCCTGTTTCTGATCCGGTTTCACGCCTGTGCCCTTCGCGTAAATCACGCCGATGTTGTATTGGGCGGTGGCGTTGTTTTGCGCGGCGGCTTTTTTGTACCATTTGAGCGATTCGGCTAGGTTTTGCGCCACGCCGCGTCCCGCTCCGTACATAAAGCCCAAATTGTTCTGCGCTATTGTGTCGCCCTGTTTGGCGGCTTTTTCATACCAGGCGAAGGCCTGTTTGTCGTCCTGCGCCACACCCTTGCCGTCAAAATAAAGCGTGCCGAGGGCGGACTGCGACAAGGCATCTCCCTGTTCTGCGGCTTTGCGGTACCAAAGGGCGGCCTGCGCCTCATCCCGCTCCACGCCTTTGCCTTCTTCGTAGGCCGCGCCCATATTCCGCTGCGACACGGCATAGCCTTTTTCGGCGGCGCGGCGTATCCATTTTGTGCCTTCGGCAAAGTCTTTGGCGAGGCCGCCTCGTCCTTCGTGATGCATCACACCGAGGTTGTTCATGCCGCGAAGGCTGCCGTTTTCGGCGGCTTTTTTGTCCCAAAACAGCGCTTTTTGTTCGTCTTTCTCCACGCCGCGTCCGAGGTAGTAGGCTTTGCCCAGCAGCGCCTGCGCTTCGGCGTCGCCCGCTTCTGCCAGCGGCAGCAGCGCTTTTACGGCTGCGTCGCCGCGTCCGGCATCAATGTCGGCTTCGGCCTGTTTCAGACGGCCTTCTTCGCTGCCCGCCTTCGTTTGCGGCGGCGGCAGATGTGCGGCGGCAGGCAGGGCGGCAGAGAGGAAAACGGCGGCTATCATGGCGGATATCGGTTTTTTCATATCGGATGTTCCTTATTCATTGGCAAAATCAACAAACGGCAAAAACGGCAAACCTTAAAAGGCCGTCTGAAAAACCGGTTTTCCGGTTTTCAGACGGCCTCTTGCATGCCCGGCTTACTGGGCGGCTTCTTTTGCTTCGGAAGCGGCTTCTTTTGCATCGTCGGCAGCTTCTTTGGCATCTGCTGCGGCTTCTTTCGCATCTTCCGCCGCTTCGGAAGCGGCTTCGGCTTTGTCTTCCTCAGTCGAAGTGGCTTCACCTTTCAGGCCTTTCAGGGATTCCTGGCAATAGGCTTCCTGCTGGTCGGCCGGCAGGTTTTTCATCGCTTCCATGCCTGTTGCAAAGGTTTTTTTCGCATCTTCGCGCTGCGCTTCGGGCAGACCCTGCAACATATCGTTAAACGCTTTTTCGTATTGCGCGCAGGCAGATCCGCCCTCGGCGGCAGGAGCCGCGCCGGATGCGGCGTTGTCGGACGAATTGCCGCCGCAGGCAGCCAGGGCGAATGCGGTAATCAGCAAGGCGGGAAGGGAAGTTGCTTTCATGCTTGTCTCTCTTTTATGTTTGATTAATGGGAGGCATATTGTTAAGGCATTTTCCCGCAGCGTCAAGTTTTGTCATATTTTCGCGCCGCGCCGCCCTTTTCAGACGGCCTTTTTGCCGTTTCTCACCCCGCCCCTGCTATGCCTTATAATCGCGCCCTGTTTTTTCCACCGGAAACGCCCGCTATGAAATGGCTCAAACGCAGCAAAACCCTTTGGCAGACCATCCGCCGCTACGGCCTGGCCGATTTGATTGCCCCGCTGGCGCGGGAAGGCTGGCAGCGCCGCCTGCTGCGCCTGCTGCCCAAAGCCGGGTTGACGCAGGACGAGCCTTTGCCGGTGCGCCTGCGGCTGGCTTTGGAGAGCTTGGGGCCGGTGTTCGTCAAATTCGGCCAGGTGCTCTCCACCCGTCCCGACCTGATTCCGCACGCCTACGCGGTGGAGCTCGCCAAATTGCAGGACAAAGTGCCGCCGTTTGACGCCGAGCTGTCGCGCCGCCAGATTGAAAAGGCTTTGGACAGGCCGGTGAACGAAATTTACGCCGAATTTGCAACCGTGCCCGTCGCCAGCGCGTCGGTGGCGCAGGTGCACAGGGCGCGGCTTTACAGCGGCGAGGAAGTGGCGGTGAAGGTGCTGCGGCCGAACATCCGCCCCGTCATCGAGCAGGATTTGGCACTCTTGCGCTTTTGCGCCGGCTGGGCGGAGCGGCTGTTTGCCGACGGCAAACGGTTGCGCCCGCGCGATGTGGTGGACGAGTTTGACAAATACCTGCACGACGAGCTGGATTTGCTGCGCGAGGCGGCCAATTGCAGCCAGCTCGGGCGCAATTTCAAAGACAGCCCCATGCTTATCGTGCCCAAAGTGTTTTACGACTACTGCGCGCGCGAAGTGCTGACCATCGAATGGATGGACGGCACGCCCGTATCCGACATCGCCGCGCTCAAAGCAGACGGCATCGATTTGCACAAACTCGCCGATTACGGCGTGGAAATCTTCTTCACCCAAGTGTTCCGCGACGGTTTTTTCCACGCCGATATGCACCCGGGCAATATTCTTGTGGCCGCCGACAACCGCTATATCGCGCTGGATTTCGGCATCGTCGGCACGCTTACCGACTACGACAAACGCTATCTCGCCATCAACTTCCTCGCCTTTTTCAACCGCGACTACCACCGCGTCGCCACCGCCCACATCGAATCGGGCTGGGTGCCGCCCGAAACCCGCGCCGAAGAGCTTGAAGCGGCCGTGCGCTCGGTGTGCGAACCGATTTTCAACAAACCCATTTCGCAGATTTCCTTCGGCCTCGTGCTGATGCGCCTGTTTGAAGTCAGCCGCCGCTTCCACGTCGAAATCCAGCCGCAGCTTGTCTTGCTGCAAAAAACCCTGCTCAATATCGAAGGACTCGGCCGCCAACTCGACCCCGATTTGGATTTGTGGAAAACCGCCAAACCCTTCCTCAGCAAATGGATGAACGAACAAATCGGCCCCAAAGCCCTGTGGCGCAACCTGAAAAACGAAGCCCCCGACTGGGCGCAAATCCTGCCCGCCCTGCCGCGCAAAGTCGCCGCGCTGGTGGACGAAAACCGCCAAAAAGAAATGCGCGACGCCTACCTGCATCTGGTGAAAATCCAACACCGCCAAAGCCTGTGGCTCGCCGCCATCGCTATTGCGCTGCTACTGATGCTGCTGTTCAAATAAACGCAGGCCGTCTGAAAGCATTCAGACGGCCTCCTGCCGACATTAAAAAGGAAAGCGCATGACATTTGCCGTCGTCCACAGCCGCGCCCTCGAAGGTATGAACGCCCCGCCCGTGGAAGTGGAAACCCATCTGGCCAACGGCCTGCCGCAATTCAACATCGTCGGCCTGCCCGACACCGAAGTGAAGGAAAGCCGCGACCGCGTGCGCGCCGCCCTTATCCAAAGCGGCTTCGAGTTTCCCGCCAAAAAAATCACCGTCAACCTCGCCCCCGCCGACCTGCCCAAAGAATCCGGCCGCTTCGACCTGCCCATCGCCCTCGGCATCCTCGCCGCCTCCGGCCAGATTTCCGCCGAAAAACTGCCCGCCTACGAATTTGCCGGCGAACTCGCCCTCTCAGGCCTGCTGCGGCCGATACGCGGCGGACTGGCCATGGCCTGGCAGGCCAAACAGGCGCGCCGCGCCTTCGTCATGCCGTCTGAAAACGCCGCCCAGGCCGCCGTGATGCAGGGCGTGGAAGCCTACGGCGCCGACAGCCTCGCCGCCGTTGCCGCCCACCTCAACGGCATCGAACCCCTGCCCCGCGCCGAAGCCGCAGAAGTAAGGCTGTCTGAAAACGGCAGCCTGCCCGACCTGCGCGACGTCAAAGGCCAGCACACCGCCCGCCTCGCCCTCGAAATCGCCGCCGCAGGCGGCCACAGCCTGCTAATGATGGGCCCGCCCGGCACCGGCAAATCCATGCTCGCCCAACGCCTGCCCTCCATCCTGCCGCCGCTCACCGACGACGAACTGATAGAAGTGTGGACGGTGCAGTCCCTGCTGCCGCACCACACGCAAACCCCCGGCCGCAGCCGTCCCTACAAAAGCCCGCACCACTCCGCCAGCGCCGTCGCCCTCGTCGGCGGCGGCTCCGACCCCCGCCCCGGCGAAATCTCGCTGGCGCACAAAGGCGTGCTGTTTCTCGACGAATTGCCCGAGTTCGACCGCAAAGTGCTCGAAGCCCTGCGCGAACCCCTCGAAAGCGGCGAAATCCACATCTCCCGCGCCGCCCGCCAGGCCGTGTTCCCCGCCGACTTCCAACTTATCGCCGCCATGAACCCCTGCCCCTGCGGCTACCACGGCCACCCCGCCAAACCCTGCCGCTGCACGCCCGACGCCATCCTGCGCTACCGCAGCAAAATCTCCGGCCCGCTCATCGACCGCATCGACCTCGTCATCGAAGTGCCCGCCCTCCCCGCCGACGAACTCGTCAGTGCCAAAGCGGGCGAACCCAGCGCGGCCGTTTTAGAACGCGTCCTCGCCGCCCGCGAACGGCAGACAAAGCGGCAGGGCAAACTCAACAATGCCCTATCCCCCACCGAAATCGACGAAACCGCCGGCATCTCCGCCGAAGCCAAAGAAACCCTCGGTGCGCTGCTGGAAAAACTCTCCCTCTCCGCCCGCAGCTTCCACCGCATCCTGCGCACCGCCCGCACCATCGCCGACCTCGCGGGCGACACCGAAGTGGCGCGCGGCCACGTCCTGCGCGCCGCCGGCTTCCGCCGCTCCATGTAAACGGCGGCGGAAGGCCGTCTGAAAGCGCGGCTTCACCGAAGACAAAACAAGCGCAACAGGCCGTCTGAATATTTGCTAGAATACGCCGCCTTTTCCCGGCAAACAGGCCGCCGCCCCTTTTCAGACGGCCTCTCCCACATCAATAAAGGTAGTTGCAATCAATGAAAACAGAGAAACCCTACGGTAAAGGCTTTATCGGCTTCATCATCGGCCTGCTGCTGGCCACCGTCATCATCGGCAGCTTGGTTTACATACTCGAAACCAGCCGCAAACGCGATTTCAAAGACCCCGTGGTGGAAAAAGAACTCCCCCCGCCCGAAATCCTCACACCGAAAAAACCGGCCGAACCCGCGCCGCCGCCCCAACCCGAACACCAACCCGCTTCCGAACCGCAGAACATCAGCACGGGCGAAC
The DNA here is from genome assembly GCA_947097615.1 of uncultured Neisseria sp. Taxonomy (GTDB): domain Bacteria; phylum Pseudomonadota; class Gammaproteobacteria; order Burkholderiales; family Neisseriaceae; genus Neisseria. The sequence goes on from CAMURX010000076.1 coordinate 6,030, forward strand.
CCAAAGAAACCCCGTCTTCCGAACCCAAAGCCCAAGACGACAACGCCCCCTCCGACGTTATCGGCATCCCCGACGCCCTGCCGCCGCACAAAACCGAAGCCGACAAAGAAAAGCCCAAAGCCGAACGCAAAAAAACCGACAAACCGCAGGCCAAGCCCACGCCCGAGCAGATTCTCAACGGCAAAGCAGGCCGAGACCAGGCCAAAACCGACCGTGAAGCCGAACGCAAAAAAGCCCAAGACGCCCTGAACGGCCGCACTGGCAAAACCGAAACGCCAAGCAGCGCCGGCGGCAAAAGCCGCATCATCGTACAGGCAGGCTCCTACGGCAGCCGCGACAAAGCCGAAGTGCAGCGCGCCAAACTCGCCGCAGTCGGCGTCGACGCCCACATCGCCGAAGCCACGGTTCAAGGCAAAACCATGTACCGCGTCCAAACCGCCCCCCTTGCCGCCGATGCCGCCGCACTCACCCGCCAAACCCTGCAACAGAAAGGCATAGACAGCTTCGCCCGTCCCGCCCGCTAACCCTCCACCGACACACAAGGAAACCGACATCATGAAACTGCAACACACCCTCCTCGCCGCCGCCCTCAGCCTCGGCCTGGCCGCCGCCCACGCCGAAATCAAGGAAGGCACCGACTACTCCGTCCTGGCCAAACCCCTGCCGCAGCAACAGAAAGACAAAATCGAAGTGGCTGAATTCTTCGGCTACTTCTGCGTCCACTGCTTCCACCTCGAACCCGTTTTGCAGAAACACAGCAAAAAATGGAGCAGCGACACCTACATCCGCCCCATCCACGTCGTCTGGCAGCCAGAAATGGAAGGCATGGCGCGCATCGCCGCCGCCGTCAACAGCAGCGGCATGAAATACCAAGCCAACCTGCCCGTGTTCAAAGCCATCTACGAGCAGCGGCTCAACCTGTCCGACCCCGCCACCTTCAAACAATGGGCGGCCGCGCAAACATCCTTCGACGGCGCCAAACTTACCGCCGCCTACGACTCCTTCGGCAACCAGGCGCAAGCCAAACAAATGGCCGAGCTGACCGAACAAATGGGCATCAACGGCACGCCCACCTTCATCGTCGGCGGCAAATACCGCGTTATCTTCACCGGCACCGACTGGGACGTCTCGATGAAAAAAGTGGAAGAAATCATCGACAAAGTCCGCCAAGAACGCGGCATGAAAGCCCCCGCCCCGCAGGCCGCCGCCCGCAGCAAAGGCGCGGCGCTGGCCAAAGCGGCCAACAAATAAAGCCGCCGCCCGCAGCAAAGAGGCCGTCTGAAAACCCGTTTGCGGTTTTCAGACGGCCTTTTGCATGGCATGAAGGGACACCGCTTTCAGACGGGCGGCAGTTTCAGCCAACTGCCAAACAACCCACTCCTCTTTTTCCCACAGCGCCGTTAAGGCCGTCTGAAACCCTCGGCCGACAGAGTTCCCTATCACGCTTGCCGAAAGTGCTGTGTTGTACAGGGCGGAGACATAAGTCGCTGAGGAAACTGTGCAGGGCGGCAAGTTTGGCGGTTTCAGACGGCCTTTGACGCTTTCAGGCTGCTTTCGAGAGCATCGTAGCAGCATTCCCACAGCGGCACTTCGTCAGCGGAAACGTTTCCTGCCAGCAGCGCGGTTTCAAGGGCGGCGTGGAAAGCGGTGCGGGTGGCGGGGTTTTCAAACCATTGCGCAAAGGCTTGGTTGAAA
>CAMURX010000077.1 GCA_947097615.1 uncultured Neisseria sp.
TTCAGACGGCCTCAACGGTTTCAGACGGCCTCAACGATTTCAGACGGCCTCAACGATTTCAGACGGCCTCAACGATTTCAGACGGCCTCAACGGTTTCAGACGGCCTCTCAAATTTTCGCCTGCCGCGTTGCCGTCAGCCGTTCTGCCCCCTCTCCTGCGCCAAAGCGCGAGGGAGGGCCGGGGTGGGGGGTGGCGGTTCGCAGAACCGCTTGTCTGCCGCCATATCCATGCCGTTCAAACCACAAACTCCCGCCTCCAACAGGGTACAGGCGAAAGAGGAACAAGTTTCAGAAACGTCATTCCCGCGAAGGAGGAAACGGCCTCAGCCGTTTCTCCGATACGGGCAACCCAAACACAACAAGGACACGATATGAGCTGGATTTACCTGATTACCGCCGGTCTGCTGGAAATCGGCTGGCCGCTGGGCTTGAAGCTGGCGCAACAGGAAGGGCGCGCCTTGGTCGGCACGCTGGCCGCCGCCGCATTTATGGCGGGCAGCGGTTTCTGTCTGTTTCTCGCGCAGAAAACGATTCCGATGGGCACGGCCTATGCGGTGTGGACGGGCATCGGCGCGGCGGGCGCATTTTTGGTCGGCGTGGCGTTTTTCGGCGACGCTTCCACTTTCGGTCGCTGGCTCGGCGCGTTTCTGATTATTTCGGGCGTGGTGGTGATGAAGCTGTCGTCGTGAGGCGGCATTCATAGAAAGAGGCCGTCTGAAACGCTTTCAGACGGCCTCTTCGTTTGCTTTTATTTAGTGCATCACCTGCGCGAGAAACTGTTTGGCGCGCTCGGTTTTCGGGTTTTTGAAAAACTCTTCCGGCGGTGCGTCTTCGACGATAACGCCGTGATCGACAAAGATAATGCGGTCGGCCACTTCGCGGGCAAAGCCCATTTCGTGGGTGACGCACATCATGGTCATGCCGCTTTGCGCGAGGTCTTTCATCACTTTGAGCACTTCGCCGACCATTTCGGGGTCGAGGGCGGAGGTGGGTTCGTCAAACAGAAGGACGGCGGGCTCCATCGCTAGGCCGCGGGCGATGGCGACGCGCTGCTGCTGGCCGCCGGAGAGCTCGCCCGGCAGGGCGTCTTTTTTGTGGGCGAGGCCGACGCGTTCGAGCAGGGCGAGGGCTTTGGGCACGGCTTCTTCGCGTTTTTGTTTTTTCACCTGAACGGGCGAGAGGATGATGTTTTCCAGCACGGTGAGGTGGGGATAGAGGTTGAAATGCTGGAAGACGAAGCCGACTTCGGCGCGGACTTTGTTGAGGTCGGTTTTCGGGTCGGCGACGTTGATGCCGTCCACCCAAATTTCGCCGCTCTGGATGCTTTCGAGCTGGTTGATGGTGCGTATCAGGGTGGATTTGCCGCTGCCGGAGGGGCCGCAGATAACGACGACTTCGCCCTGTTTCACTTCCAGGCTGGCATTGTTGATAACATGCAGGTCGCCGAAGTGTTTGTTGACGTTTTTCAGTTTGATCATGATGTTTCCAATCGGTGTTCCGGTTTCAGACGGCCTTTTTCAGACGGCCTTTTGCACCAGATAATTGCTCAATTCGACATATTTTTCCGGCGCGATGTGTTCGGCGCGGTCTTGCGGGTTGATGCCCACGGCCTGCAAGTCTTCGTCGGCCGCCAGCTCTTTGAGGTTGTTGCGGATGGTTTTGCGCCGCTGGTGGAAGGCCAGTTTAACCAGTTTGGCAAAATGTGCGAAATCCTGCGCCCGCCCGATGCGGTGTTTGAGCGGAATCATGCGGACGACTGCGGAATCGACTTTCGGCGCGGGGTCGAACGATTCGGGCGGCACGTCGATGAGTTTTTCCATCTCGAAAAAGTATTGCAGCATCACGCCCAAGCGGCCGTAGTCGTTGGTTTTGGGCGCGGCCACCATGCGTTCGACCACTTCTTTTTGCAGCATGAAGTGCATATCGACGACATCATCGGCAATTTCGCTCAGGCGGAACAAAAGCGGCGTGGAAATGTTGTACGGCAGGTTGCCGACAATTTTCTTTTTGCCCGCGATGCTGTTGAAATCAAACTGCAAAACGTCGCCCTCGTGTATCACGAGTTTGCCGGCAAACGGCAGGGTTTTCAGACGGCCTACGATGTCGCGGTCGATTTCGATCACGTGCAGGCGGTTGAGTTTTTCCGCCAAGGGCTTGGTAATCGCGGCCAAACCGGGGCCGATTTCGATCACGGTATCGAGCGGCTGCGGCCGCACGGCGTTGACGATGTCGGCGATGATGCGCGTATCCTGTAAAAAATTCTGCCCGAAACGCTTTCGGGCTTGGTGTTCTTTCATAGTCGCACGCTTTGGGATAAAGTCGCTCATTGTAGCCCAAACGGCAGAAGGCCGTCTGAAAAGATGGGCTTGCCCCTCCCCCAACCGTTTTACGAAAGGAATCCGCAATGAAAATCCTACTGTCCGCCCTTATCCTGCCGCTGCTGCTGGCCGCCTGCGCCACCGACCGCCCTTCGGGCGAAAACGGCTTTTACGGCGAAATCAAAGCGGGCGTGGAAACGTCGCACAGTCATTGAGGCGGCTTTGCTTTCCATAACACCAATGCAAAAAGGCCGTCTGAAAACACGTTTTCAGACGGCCTTTCTCTGTGATGGGAATCAGTGGCGGTGAACCTGGCTGCCGATAACGCCGCCCAAAGCGGCGCCGCCGAGAGGCGAGCCGGTGTCGCCGCCAATCAGGTTGCCGGCCACGCCGCCGATAACTGCGCCGGTAGCGGTGTTGCGCTGTCTGGGGGTCATGCTGCCGCAGGCGCTGAGGGACACGGCCAAGGCAACCAGTGCAGCTGTTTTGAGGTAAAACGGTTTCATGGGAGACTCCTTAACTTAATGGGAAGAAAAAACGCCATTTGCTAAAATGGCGGCACAAGGATACACAGGCCGCGCGTTGGCGGGTGTGTATCGCGGGTTAATCTTTCCAAAGGTTTGTTATGTCTGCCTACGCCTGGGTTCACATTGCCCATCTGTTTTGCGCTGTCGCCTTTGTCGGCGGCGTGTTCTTTGAAAGCCTGGTTTTGAGCGTGATGCACACGAAATCCGTGTCGCGCGAATCGCGCCGCGAGGTGGAAAAGGCGCTGTCGCGGCGGGCGGTGAAGGTGATGCCTTGGATTGTGGCGGGCGTGTTCGCCTCGGGCATCGGCATGGCCTTTCTGCGCTACCTGCCCAACCTCGCCGATCCGTTTGCCGCGTCGTTCAATACCCAGCTTACCCTGAAAATCTGCCTCGCCCTCGGCATCCTGCTGCATTTTGTCGTTGCCGTCACCAAAATGCGGCGCGGCACGCTGACGAAAAACTGGTCGCGCTACATCCATGCCGCCGTGCTGGCGCAGATGGTTTTGATCGTGCTGCTGGCTAAAACCATGTTTTATTTCGTGTGGTAGGCCGTCTGAAAAGCCAAACGGACTTTCAGACGGCCTGTCGCCCGCTTCCCGTACAATCCGCCCTTGCCGCCCTGCTTGCCGCCTGCGCTCTGCCCGACAGTGCGCCGCAAGATGCGTCTGCCAAGGCGCAAACCGGCAGCGAACGCGAGCAGTCGCGCACCATTCTGAACCAAGCGGTGCCCTATATCAGAACGGCGATTACGCCGCCCCCGCCATGCTGGCGCTGGGCAGAATGTACGAGCAGGGCAAAGGCGTGCCCGCTTCCCAAAGCGCCGCCGCCGACTGGTATCAAAAAGCCGCCGCAGCGGGCGACGACGATGTCAAAACCCAAGCGCAGGCCGCGTTGAACCGTCTGAACGCTGCGGCATCCAAGCAGCCTGAAAAATAAGCCGCCCGCGCCGTTTGGGTAATGCAAAGGCCGTCTGAAAAACCAAACGGGGTTTCAGACGGCCTTTGTGTTTTGGTTGGGTTGCGGATTTGGGGTTCCGGCTGCCTGTTCGTCTTTAACAAACGTCATCGCATAAAACCGTCCGTCCCACAGCAGATGCGTCTGCCTGCCGCTGATGCCTTCGGGCAGGGCGTTTTCTATGGCGGACAAATCAAACTGCGCGTTTTGGTAGGCGGCTTGGGTGAACACGCTTTTTTGGTATTGCTGCTCAATCAAATCCTGCGTTTCGTCGGCAACCATCAGCCTGGTGCGCGGTTTGGCGACGCGCAGCATTTCGGCGAGGGCGCGGCGTTTGTCGGAAAAGAAATTGATGCCGCCGACGTGGAACACGATGTCAAAGCTGTTGTCGGCAAAAGGCAAATCTTCGGCAGCGCAATGCACCAGCGACAAATCCAGCCGCCGCTGCCATGTTTTCTGCGCCCGCCGCAGCATGCCCAGTGACAAATCCGCGCCGACGATTTTCAGGCTGCCTGCATCAACCGTGTCGGGGAAATAACGGAAATCCGTGCCCGTGCCGACGGACACATACAGCACGCTCGCGCCGTTTTGCCAGTCAATCAGACGCATCATTTCGCGGCGCATTTTGGCGATGCCGCCGCCGTATTTGAGCCGCGCCAGCCATTCACCGAGGTTGTACAGCGGGGCAAGGCGGTCGTAGAGGCGGTTGTATTTGCCGTTGTCGCCCGCCAAATCGGCGGGGTTGAGATAGCGGAAGATGCTGTCTTCTTCGCCGAGATAGGCGGGGTTGAGGTCGGTACGCAGGAAGGGAGCGAGGGCTTGGGGCGGGGTCATGTTTGTCTCCGGTTGGATAACGATAGGCAGCATGCGATACGCAGCGAGTTGCGAAGCTAAACGCGGATTTTATGCTTTCAGGCTGCTGTTGGGCTTTTGCAAAGGTCTCTGCCTTTGCTTTACTGCGCGATGCCCATTTTCGCCATCTCTTCCCCCGTCCAAGCCATGGTTTCGCCAAATGCAGCGCGGGCGGTGTGCCGCGCGATGTAGGCATCAAACACGTCGCAGGCAATGCCTTCTACGGGCATCGTGCGGGTGAACTGCACCAGCAGCAGGGTGTAGTAAACATCCAGCGCGGAAAACTGCCCGCCGACGATGTAATCATGCTGCGCCAGATGTGCGCGCAATGCGCCGAAGGCGGTGTCAAAATCGCCGTAGCCGATGGATTTTCGCCGCGCTTCGTCGCTTTGCACTTGGTTCCGGCGGTCAAACGCGGCGTATTCCAACTGGATGGCAAAGCACAGCCAGCGGTAATACTCGCCCCGCGCCAAGCTGTCGGCAGCGGGAATCAAGCCGCGCTCGGGGAACTGCTCCGCAAGAAAGCTGATGATGGCGGCAGATTCGGTGATGATGGTGTCGCCTGCTTTGAGCGCGGGTACTTTGCCCATCGGGTTGATGGCGAGATAGTCGGCGGATTTCATCGCTTCGCCGAAGGGAATGACGACGGTGTCAAACGTGGCGCCGCATTCTCTGAGCATCCATGCCACGGTGATGCCGCGCGATTTGGGGTGGGTGTAGAACGTGAGCTGAGTCATTTTCAGGCTGCCTTTCGGTAGGGTGGAAAAGGGGGAATGATACCTGATGGGCGTGTCGGATTGTGGCGGCAGTGTGCGAAGGCAGCCTGAAAATCAGTGCAGCGCGTTTGGGCGGAACTGAAACGGCAATAGTAGGTTGGGCATTGATGCCTGATAAGTTTCGTTTACACAAGGTCGGGCATGAATGCCCGACCTACGCGGCTGTCAATTTCGTCATTCCCGCGCAGGCGGGAATCTTTGCAGAATCCAAGCCATGGATGGTTTCATCGGAAATTGTTTGGAATCGGACAAGATTCCCGCCTGCGCGGGAATGACGCCGTTTAGAAAAGCAAAGTTTTCAGGCTGCCTATTGCCCCTGCGCTTTATCGTCCCCCGTCTCTTCCAACCACAATCTCACCGTTTTTCCCTTAACAAAATCGGCGTTGCCTTCAAAGCTGCGGCGCTCGCAGATAACGCGGTAGTCTCGCTCTTGGATGTTGCCGTTGTTTTGGTGGCGGGTGGGCAGGGCTTGGCAGCGGCCTGCGTCGGCAAATTTGGCGTGCAGGTCTTTCAGACGGCCTTTGGGCACGGCGGGGTGCGGTTTGCCTTGTTTGACGAGTTGCAGGACGCGTTCGAAGTCGCGGGTCAGGGCGGGGTGTTGGTCGGCGATGGGGGCGTGGGTTTTTTGGTAGCGCGGGTTGGTGCGCGCGGCGATGCCTTCGATGATGGTTTCGGTATCGACGCCGGCAAGGTTGGTGAGGACGACGATGGCGGTGCCGTCGCCTTCGTAGCGGCGCAGCTCGGTGCTGAAGCCCTGCCATGCGCCGGGGTGGCCGCTCATGGGGCTGCCGTCGGGGGCGGGCACGAGCGACCAGCCGAAGCCGTAGGGGTAGCTGTCGCCGTTGTTGAGGCGGGCGGGGGTGAAGATTTCGCGCCAGGATTCGGGCTTGAGGATTTGGCGTGCTTCTACGGCGGCGAGCCAGCGGCGGTAGTCGTGTAGCGAGAGATAGAGCGAGCCGTCGGCGGTTTGGTTGTGGTAGGGGGCGACCCATTCTTGGTTTTTCAGGCTGCCGTCGGCGTCGTCAAGCTCATAACCTGCGGCGCGGTGGGGGACGATGTCGCGCTCGCTGATCACGCGGGCGGAAGTCATGCCCAGCGGGGCGAACACGCGCTCTTGCAGGATTTCGCCGTAGTGTTTTCCGGAGACGCGGGTGATGACGGCGCCGAGGACGGCGTAGCCGTTGTTGCTGTATGCCCAGCGGCTGCCTGGTTTGAATTGCAGCGGGGCGGTGTAGATGCGGCGCAGCATTTGTTTTTCGCTGCTGTTTTGCTGCCAGTCGGTTTCGGTGTTGCCGATGCCGCCGGTGTGGTTGAGCAGGTGGCGGATGGTGATGGGCTGCCAGCTTTTGGGCGCTTCGGGCAGGTAGGCGCGCACGGATTGGTCGAGGCGGATTTTACCGTCTTCCACCAGCAGCACCACGGCGGCGGCGGCGAACATTTTGCCGATGGAGGCCGTCTGAAACACGGTGTCGGCGGACACGGGGATTTGGTGTTCTACGTTTGCCAGCCCGTAGCCTTGTTGTTTGACGGTTTCGCCGTTGCGGTAGATGCCGAGTGCGATGCCAGGGATTTTTTGGCGCGCAAGCTCGGCTTGGGCGAAGTCGTCGATGGGGTCGGCGAGGGCGGGGAGGGATAGGGCGAGGAGCAGGGGGAGGAGAGTTTTTTTCATGGGATTGCCTTTTGGGTTGGGACGGGGTGGGGTTTCAGGCTGCCTTTTGGGTTTTCGGACGGCATCAGGGCAGCCTGAAAGCGGGGTGCGGCAGATACCATCTCCCCCATCAGACCGCAAGCATCACTTGAGCCTGATGGGGGGAGATGATATCTACGCTTGCTGGCCGCAGGTGTTGTGCACCAAGATGCCTGCATGTCCAACCAAATAAGTGTGGGTGTCTTCCACCTCGATGTTGTAAACCGTGGTGCGGTAAGGGCGGTAATGCAGCCTACCGTCTTCATCTTTGCCTAACAGCATGGCCGGATTCTCGACATCGTATGCCAAAGCCCTTGGATACATATAGTTGTTTGCCTGATCCAGCGTTAAATCGTAAATATGCCCTATCGATTGCCGCTCCCAGCCATACTTATTTGTATAACCTTGCACCCAGGCATGGTTGGGGTTGTCGCTATCGACGGCAAAATAAGGGCGCGCCATTTCCACTACACGGTATTCGTCATAGTTTTGATCATTATCGTCTATGCCTATAGCCAACACCACATCGCCGCGCTCAAGCTGATCCACCCGCTTCCAGACGGGTTTTTC
>CAMURX010000078.1 GCA_947097615.1 uncultured Neisseria sp.
AGGTTTCGGTCAGATAGGGAATCATTTTTTCGGCAACGCGTTTGTCAACGGGGGTTGTGGCGGCGTAGTCGAGATAAACGGGGGTTTTGACGGTCATGATGTGGTCTTTCCTGATGTTTGTGTCGGGTTCAGTTTATATGGGTGAGGTTGATGACTTTGCCGGAGTGGTGGTCTTTTTGGCTGAGCACGCTTTGCAGGGTGATGCTGCTTAAATATTGGTTGATGGTGCGGTTCAGATTTTCCCACAAGTCGTGGGTCAGACAGGGCGCGCCGTTGTGGCAGTTGGCTTTGCTGCTGCATTGCGTGGCATCGAGCTTGTCCTCGGCGGCGGTGATGATTTGGGCGATGCTGATTTGTCCCGCGTCTGCCGCCAGTACATAACCGCCGCCGGGGCCGCGTATGCTGTCGACCAGACGGGCGCGGCGCAGTTTGCCGAAAAGCTGTTCCAAATAAGAAAGCGAGATGTTTTGGCGCTCGCTGATGTCGTTCAGTTTGACCGCGCCGTTTTGCGCGTGCATCGCCAAATCGAGCATGGCGGTAACGGCGAAGCGTCCTTTGGTAGTGAGTCGCATGGCGGTTTCGTGATGTTATGTTTTGTAGACGCGATTGTGCTATAGTTGAGTGAATCGGTCAAGTATTTGAGGTTTGTTTGATGATAGTCAAGACTTGGCTGAATTTTAAATGATATGCGTTTGCGTTCTATTATTTATTTCGATAGAGTGCGCGGTTTTGCGGCTTTCTGCAAAAGGCCGTCTGAAAATCCGGTATTGCCCGCCGATGCGGGCAAATTGCCGTTTTCGGGAATGCAGATAACGAAGGAAAAGGAACAAAACAATGCGTGATTTAAGCAAAATGACCTGCATCGAAGATTTGCGCTGCGTGGCGAAATTCAAAATGCCGAAGATGTTTTACGACTACATCGACTCCGGTTCGTGGACGCAGCAGACCTACCGCGCCAACACCACTGATTTCGAGCCCATCCAGTTCCGCCAGAAAGTGCTGGTAAATATGGAAGGCCGCTCGTTGGAAAGCGAGATGATCGGCCAGAAAGTGAAAATGCCGCTGGCCATTGCCCCCACCGGTTTCACCGGCATGGCATGGGCGGACGGCGAAATCCATGCCGCGCGTGCCGCCGAGAAATTCGGCGTGCCGTTTTCCCTTTCCACTATGTCCATCTGCTCGATTGAAGACGTGGCGGAAAACACCTCCGCGCCGTTTTGGTTCCAGCTTTATGTGATGCGCGACCGCGAATTTATGGAAAACCTGATCAAGCGTGCGCAGGATGCCAAATGCTCCGCCCTGATTCTCACCGCCGATTTGCAGGTGCTCGGCCAGCGCCACAAAGACATCAAAAACGGCCTGTCCGCGCCGCCCAAGCCCACCATCATGAACTGCATCAATCTGGCAACCAAATGGGAATGGTGCTGGAACATGCTGCACACCGAACGCCGCACCTTCCGCAACATCGTTGGCCACGCGAAAAACGTTGGTGATTTGTCTTCGCTCTCCTCTTGGACATCCGAGCAGTTCGACCCGCGCCTGTCGTGGGACGACGTTGCCCGCATCAAAGACCTGTGGGGCGGCAAACTCATCATCAAAGGCATTATGGAACCCGAAGACGCCGAATTGGCCGTCAAACACGGCGCGGACGCCATCGTCGTGTCCAACCACGGCGGCCGCCAGCTCGACGGTGCCCCCTCGTCCATCCATGCCCTGCCAAATGTCGTGCAGGCCGTCGGCAGTCAAACCGAAGTCTGGCTCGACAGCGGCATCCGCAGCGGCCAAGACATGCTTAAAGCCTGGGCGATGGGTGCGCGCGGCTTCATGACCGGCCGCGCCTTCCTCTACGGCTTGGGTGCATACGGCGAAGACGGTGTGCGCCGCGCCCTCGAAATCATGTACAACGAAATGGACGTCACCATGGCCTTCACCGGCCACCGCAACCTGTCCGAAGTGGACAGCAGCATTTTGGTGGACGGCACCTATCCGCTGCCGACCCGCTGATTGTCCGAATGGCAAAAAGGCCGTCTGAAAAAGCCCGAACAGGTTTTTCAGACGGCCTTTTCTTGTTTCTGCCGCTTTTCGTTAGGAAAACGGCAAACCGAGCCGGAAGAGGGCGGCAGGGTAGGAAATGGCGTGCCGGTGCGGCGTGCCTTATAATTTTGCTGCCTTTTGTTTATGTCTATTCGGAAGGTTTTTTTAATTTCATTGCAACATTGATTACGGATAAAAAATACAAAATCTTACGGCTTCGCTTGTTTCGGCTTTGCTGGCTGCGTCGGCAGTTGTGGCAGCGGAAGAAGTTTATGAATTCGGCAGGGGCATCAGCCAGACGGAAGGGGCATTCTTCCGTGAATCAGGAGTGGTGGGAAACAGGGCGGAGCGTTCCCGGTATTTGAACGAAAGGGCGCAGCAAACTAAAGCGTTTGTGCAGTCGCCCCCGCGCAAAACAAGCGTCCGCGACAATGCGGCGCAGAACAAAAAGCCCGGCAAGCAGGCCAAGAAAAAACAGTCCGAAGAATATTTCGGCAGCAAAAAATGGGAAGCGGACGCTCGGCGCAGTTTCCGTAATGAAATGAAAAAACGCGAGGCAGAACGTAAGGCCGGGCGCAGTGTGTTTGACGAGTATATGTAGTATCTCAATGTATTAAGCAGACCGTCAGCCAAAGAAAACAGGCCGTCTGAAAAGGGTTTTAACTTTGTTGAAGCCGCGTTTTCAGACGGCCTCAACCGTTTTCGCGATACCCGCATGCTGCGGGCAGCCCAGCTTGCCCCGTATCGTGCCGCCGAAGCGGCAACGGGGCAGGGCGGTCGAGGCCGTCTGAAAACCCGTTTCCCGCCTTTCAGAAACGTCATCCCCGCGCAGGCGGGGACGGCCTCAACTTCGCTCTTGCAGCCCCTCTTAACGATGGAAAAGCAAACTGCACAAACTGTTTTTTTATGTTAAAGTGCGGCTTTAAAAACAACGCAGACGCAGGTCTTCCGGCCGCTTTTTTTATGCGTCGTCCACCACTATGCAGCCTTGGCAGCTTCCCGAATACGTCGCCGACATTCTGCCCACCGGGGCGCGGCAGCTTGAAAGCGCGAAAGAAAAAATCCTCGCCCTGTTCCGCTCGCACGGCTACGAACTCGTCCATCCGCCGCTGATGGAATACAGCCGCTCGCTGCTCACCCATATCGACTCCGGCCTCTCCCTCAAAACCATCCGCGTCACCGACCAAATCAGCGGCCGCCAGCTCGGCATCCGCGCCGACATCACGCCGCAGGTCGCCCGCATCGACGCCCACCTCCTTTCCGCCAACCAAGGCATCAACCGCCTGTGTTACGCAGGCTCGGTGCTGCACGCCCGTCCCGAAGGCTTTTTAAACACCCGCGAACCCTTGCAGGTGGGCGCAGAGCTTTACGGCTACGGCGGCATCGAAGCCGACATCGAAATCATCGGCCTGATGCTCGAGAGCCTGAACACCGCCGATTTCGGCGACGTTTTACTGTCGCTCGGCCACATCGGCGTTTTCCGCGCCCTAGCCGCCGCCGCCGGGCTGGACGCACAGCAGTCGGAAACCCTGCTCGAATTGATGCAGGACAAAGACGCCGCCGCTGTTGAAGGCCGTCTGAAAGAATGGCGGCTCGACGGCATGTGGCAGAAAGCCCTCGCCCTCTTGCCCTCCCTCTACGGCGGCCGCGAAATCCTCGCCGCCGCGCGGCAGAAACTGCCCGAACTCTCCGCCGTCAGCCGTGCCCTCGACGAGCTCGAAGCCGTGTGCGCCGCCTTCCCGCAGCAGCGCGTCCATATCGACCTGGCCGAGCTGCGCGTCGACAACTACCACAGCGGCCTGCTCTACGCGGCATACGGCAGCGGCGGCCATGATGCGGTAGCGCGCGGCGGCCGTTACGACGGCTTGGGCGCCCACTTCGGCCGCGCCCGCCCCGCCACCGGTTTCAGCTTCGATTTGCGCAAATTCCTCGGCCGCCTGCCGCAAAACGAGCGCCGTCCCGCCATTTCCGTCGCCCTGGCCGACGCGGCCGAAGCTGCCGAAGCCGTCGCACAGTTGCGCGCGGCGGGTGAAACCGTCGTTATCGACTACGGTCTGCCCTCCAACAGCAGCAGCGGCAGCACGCGCCGCCTGCAAAAACAAAACGGCGTGTGGACGGTCACGGAATAGGGCAGACCCGATACGGCGTTTTCAGACGGCCGCCACGCAACGCAGAAGGCTGTCTGAAAACAAAACAGCAGCACATTTCCAGCGGCCGCCTTTTTCAGACGGCCTCCCGTTTTCCCCTCATTTAAGGCAAACACAATATGGCACAAAACGTAGTAGTCGTCGGCTCGCAGTGGGGCGACGAAGGCAAAGGCAAAATCGTAGACTGGCTGGCCGAGCAGAGCAGCGGCGTCGTCCGCTTCCAAGGCGGCCACAACGCCGGGCACACCCTCGTCGTCGGTGGCAAAAAAACCATCCTCCGCCTGATACCCAGCGGCATCCTGCACGAGAAACTCGACTGCTTTATCGGCTCGGGCGTGGTCGTTTCCCCCGAGGCCCTGCTGGGCGAAATCGACGAACTCACCGCCGCCGGCGTGAAAAACGTCGAAGGCCGTCTGAAAATTGCCCCCACCGCCACCCTTATCCTGCCCTACCACATCGCCCTCGACCAGGCGCGCGAAGCCTCGAAGGGCGACCAGAAAATCGGCACCACCGGCCGCGGCATCGGCCCGGCCTACGAAGACAAAGTCGCCCGCCGCGCCGTGCGCGCCGTCGATTTGTTCGACTGCGGCAAACTGGCGGAAAAAGTCCGCGCCAACGTCGAGCTTTACAACATCCAACTGCAACACCTGCACGGCGCCGCGCCCGTCTCCTACGAAGACATCATGGCGAAAATCGAAGGCTTCAAAGACCGCATCCTGCCGATGATTCACGACGTTGCCCGCACCCTCTACGAAAAAAACGCGCGCGGCGAACACCTCTTGTTTGAAGGCGCGCAGGGCACGCTGCTCGACATCGACTACGGCACTTACCCCTTCGTCACCTCGTCCAACTGCTCCGCCGGTGCCGCCGCCCCCGGTGCGGGCGTGCCGCCGCACATGCTCGACTATGTGCTGGGCATCGTCAAAGCCTACACCACCCGCGTCGGCTCGGGCCCGTTTCCGACCGAACTCTTCGACGACATCGGCGCCGGTCTGGCCGAACGCGGCCACGAGTTCGGCTCGGTCACCGGCCGTCCGCGCCGCTGCGGCTGGTTCGACGCCGCCGCCCTCAAACGCTCCATCCAAATCAACGGCATCACCGGCATGTGCATCACCAAGCTCGATGTGATGGACGGCATCGAAGAAATCAAAATCTGCGTCGGCTACGAATTTGAAGGCAAACGCACCGACATCCTGCCCTTCGGCGCGGATGCCGTCGCCAAATGCGTGCCCGTGTACGAAACCCTGCCCGGCTGGACGGAATCCACCTTCGGCGTGACCGAATACGACGCGCTGCCGGAAAACGCCCGCCGCTATCTCAAACGCATCGAAGAAGTGTGCGGCGCGCCCGTCGCCATCATCTCCACCGGCCCCGACCGCGAGCAGACTATTCTGCTGCAACACCCGTTTGCCTGATTACGGAGGCAAGAGGCCGTCTGAAAGCAGAAAACAGGCTTTCAGACGGCCTTTCGTGCGATACCGCCATATGTTTTCCTGACGTTAGGGCGGCCTGCAAACAACAGGCCGTCTGAAAATACACCACACATCCAACCCTGAAAGCCCCCATGCCCAATAGCGAATCCGCCCGCTGGCTCAGCGTCTTCGCCCTTGCCTGCGCCGCCTTTATCTTCAACACCACCGAATTCATCCCCGTCGCCCTGCTCAGCGACATCGGCGCCGGTTTTGCCATGAAACCCGCCGACACCGGCATCATGATTACCGTCTACGCCTGGGTCGTCGCCCTTATGTCACTGCCGCTGATGCTCGCCACCCGCAACACCGAACGGCGCGGCCTGCTGCTCGTGCTGTTTGCCGTGTTCTCCGCCGCCCACGTGCTGTCGTATTTCGCACAGAGTTTCGCCGTGCTGCTCGCCTCGCGCGTCGCCGTCGCCCTGACCCACGCCCTGTTCTGGTCGATTACCGCCGCGCTGGCCGTGCGCGTCGCACCGCAGGGCAAGGGCAACCAGGCGCTCGGCATTTTGAGCACCGGCACCGTGCTGGCGATGGTGCTCGGCATCCCGCTGGGGCGGCTGGCGGGCAACGCCTACGGCTGGCGGCTCAGCTTCCTGCTTATCGGCCTGGCCGCCGTGCCCGTCGCCCTCGTGCTGGCGAAAAGCCTGCCTAAGCTGCCCAGCGCCAACACCGGCTCGCTCGACAGCCTACCCGTGCTCGCCAAACGCAAAAGCCTGATGCTGCTCTACGCCTTCACCATCCTGATGATTACCGCCCACTTCACCGCATACAGCTACATCGAACCCTTCGCCCTACAAAGCGCGCATTTCGCCCCGCAGCAGGCCACCCTGCTGCTCTTGGTATACGGCGCGGCGGGCTTTGCCGGATCGTATCTTTTCGGACGGCATTTCAGCCGCAACGCCCGCGTTTTCTTCGCTGCCGCCACGGCCGCCACGGCTGCCGCCATGTTCCTGCTGCTGCCCCTGTCCGCGCCCGCCTGGCTGCTGATGGCGCTGTGTTTCTTCTGGGGTATCGTGATTACCGTCCTGGGCCTCGCCATGATTTCGCGCGTGCTGCACTTTGCCGCCGACGCCACCGACGTCGCGTCTTCCATTTACTCGTCGCTGTTTAACGTCGGTATCGGCGGCGGCGCCCTGTTCGGCCGCTACGCCGCCCAATGGTTCGGCCTGAACAACATCGGCTACGCAGGCGGCAGCCTCGCCGCCCTCGCCCTGCTGCTGGCGCTGGTGTTGGTGAAACAGCCCGACTTCGCCGACGCGCCGCAGGGGAAAACGGACGCGGAGGCCGTCTGAAAGCGCGGTTTCAACGGAGTTGGAAAACAGATTGGGGGGTTTCAGACGGCCTTTCGCGCCCCCGCACGGTTGCCGACAATCCCAAAACCGCGTGCCTGCTGTGCGGCACATTCTGCACAAGAACAATTAAGGCCGTCTGAAAGCCGAATTCCCGCTTTCAGACGGCCTTTCGCGTGCCCGCACGGCTTCCGATAAAACCCAGAAAACCGCGTGCGCCGCTGTGTGCACATCCTGCACAAGAATGGTTTGAGGCCGTCTGAAAGCCGAACCCCCGCTTTCAGGCGGCCTTTCGCGCGCCCGCATGGTTTCCGACAAAACCCAAAAAACCGCGTTCGCCGCTGTGTGCACATCCTGCACAAAAACGGTTTGAGGCCGTCTGAAAGCCCGTAAAACGGTGTTTCAGACGGCCTCAATCGTGCCGCTTAATGCCTGCGGGGTTTACCGTTTCACAGCCCGATGCAGCGCGCCGACGACCTGCCGCACCTGCGCTTCGGTCATGTAGGGGTGCATCGGCAGGCTCATCACTTCTTCGGCGATACGGTCGCCCACGGGCAGCACGACTTCGGAGGCGACGGCGGGCTGCTTGTTGAGCGGAATCGGATAATGGACGGCGGTCGGGATGC
>CAMURX010000079.1 GCA_947097615.1 uncultured Neisseria sp.
GGCGGGCGGATTTTGTGCTGTGGTCGGTACACAATACGGAGGCTTTTGCGGGCTTGCACAATAAGGGCAAGCGTATTTTGCTGGTGTTTGACGAGGCTTCGGCGATTGCGGACAAAGTATGGGAGGTGGCCGAAGGCGCGCTGACGGACGAGGACACGGAGATTATCTGGGTGGCCTTCGGCAATCCGACGCGCAACACGGGCAGGTTCAGGGAATGTTTCCGCCGCTATAAGCACCGCTGGAATCATGCGCAAATTGACAGCCGAACGGTGGAGGGGACGAACAAGGCGCAGATTGCCAAATGGGCGGAGGACTACGGGGAGGAGAGTGATTTTTTCAAGGTGCGTGTGCGGGGGATGTTTCCAAGTATGAGTGCGCGGCAGTTTATTAGTGAGGCGGATGTGGCGGCGGCCTATGGGCGGCATGTGCCGGAAAGCGCGTATGCGTTTGCGCCGAAAATCATCACGGTTGACCCGGCTTGGGAGGGGGACGATGAGTTTGTGATCGGTTTCCGGCAGGGGCTGGTGTTCCGGATTTTGGAGACGTTTGCGAAAAACGACAATGACTTAATCGCGGCGCAGAAAATCGCGCGGTATGAGGATGAGTTGGGGGCGGACGCGGTGTTTATTGACGCGGGATTCGGCACGGGGATTAAGTCGGCGGGCGAGGGTTTGGGCAGGTTTTGGACGCTGGTTTGGTTTGCCAACAAGTCGGACGATGCGGGCTGCCTGAACAAACGCGCGGAAATGTGGAAGGCGGCGCGGGACTGGCTGAAAGACGGCGGGGCGATTCCCGACGACCCGACTCTGCGCGACGAGTTGCAAGCCCCTGAAATTGTGCCGCGTGCCGACGGGAAAATCCAAATCGAAAGCAAGAAGGATATGAAGGCGCGGGGTGTGCCTTCGCCGAACAGGGCGGATGCGCTGGTGCTGTCGTTTGCGTTTCCGGTGTTGCCGCGCGGGACGGGTAACGGGCAGGCGGCGCGGTCGCGGCGGGAGTATCGGCCGTTTTAGAATTTTGTTTTGTTTCAAATCAATAGATTATGTTTTTTTTGCGGGGAATGTACCCGTGATAAATTTTGGTCGGGGATAGGATGGCTTTGGTAATGGTAGGCCGTCTGAAAGGTGTGTGATGTTGGAAATCAAGGCAGTGAAGGTGTCGGAGTGGTTCGGGCAGGCGCAGGCGTTGGCGCGGGAACACTGGCAGGAGACGGAGGCGGGCTTTTCGGATGTGCCGCCGGATTTGGATTTGTCGGTGTATCGGGCTTTGGAGGATGCGGGGCAGGCGGTGGCGTTTGCGGCGTTTTCAGACGGCCTTCTGGTGGGCTATGTGTCGGGCTTTGTTGTCCGGCACGGGCATTATCCGTTTTTGGTGGGTCAGCATGATTTGCTGTTTGTGTCGCCTGCTTTCCGTAAAGGCCGCCTGGGTTTGCGCCTGATGGCGGCCTTCGAGGCGGCGGCACGGGAAAAAGGGGCGCGGTGCGTGCTGTACCACGCCAAGCCCGACAGTGTGTTCGCGCGTCTGCTGCATCGGCAGAGGGCGCGTGTTGAAGAGTGTGTTTTTTTTAAGGAGGTATGAAATGCCGGCAGCAATTCCATATGTTACGGCCGCAATCGCGGCCATCGGTACAGGCGCAAGTATTGTGCAGGGGAACAAGCAGGAGAAGGCGCAGCGGCAGGCGGCGCAGCAGCAGAAGGCGGCGGCGGACAGGCAGGCGGCGCAGGCGGATCAGGATTTCAACCGCGCCAATCAGAAGCAGCCGGATTCTGTGGGGATTCTGGCGGCGCAGAAGCTGGCGGCGCAGGGCGGGGCGGGTTCGACGTTTTTGACGCAGGGCGAGACGAAGCCGGTATTGGGCAAAAACACGCTGCTGGGGGGTTGAGATGGACGGGGCTCTTCGGCGGCATGTGCTGCGGCGTTGGGGCACGCTGAAAAGCGAGCGTTCGGAGTGGGACGGCCATTGGCGGGAGATTGCGGAGAATGTGTTGCCGCGTTCTTCGCGCTTTTCGCCGCAGGATAGGAACAGGCTGCGCCGCCACAAAATCTACGACAACACGGCGATGCGCGCGCTGGATGTATTGTCGGCGGGGCTGATGGGCGGGCTGACTTCGCCTTCGCGGCCGTGGTTTCGGCTGGCGGTGGCGGATGAGGCTTTGAACTCGGTGCATGCGGTGAAGGTGTGGCTCTCGGAGGTGGAGCGGTTGATGCTGGCGGTGTTCGCGCGGTCTAACGTGTACGGTGCGCTGCATTCGGTTTATGAGGAATTGGGGGCGTTCGGCACGGCGGCGGTGTTGGTGCTGCCGGATTTCAATGACGTTGTGCGCTGTTATCCGCTGACGGCGGGGGAGTTTGCGCTGGCGGTGAATTACCGGGGCGAGCCGGACACGCTGTACCGTGAGTTCGATCTGACGGTGGGCGCACTGGTGGATGAGTTCGGCTTGGAGGCGGTGAGCCGTTCGGCGCGGGAGCTGTACGAGCGCGGGGCGTATGACACGGCGGTTACGGTGCTGCATGCCATCGAGCCGCGCCGCAAGCGGGACGGTGAGAAGCGCGACGGCAAGAATATGCCGTTTGCTTCGGTGTATCTGGAATTGGGGGCGCAGGATGACAAGGTGCTGCGCGAGGGCGGTTTCACGCGCTTTCCGGTACTCGCGCCGCGTTGGGCGGTGTCGGGCAACGATGTGTACGGCCATTCTCCGGCGATGAAGGCTTTGGGCGATGTGCTGCAACTGCAAAGCGAGCAGTTGCGCAAGTCGTCGGCCATCGATTACCAGACCAATCCGCCTTTGGTGGTGCCCAACAGCATGCGGGGGCGGGACGACTTCCTGCCGGGCGGGATTTCGTATTTCGACGGGCAGGACACGGTGCGTTCGGCTTTCGAGGTGCGTTTGGATTTGAACGCGCTGCTGACGGACATTGAGGATGTGCGGCGGCGGATTCAGGCGGCCTTTTACGCGGATTTGTTCCTGATGCTCTCGGGGACGAACCAGCCGAATATGACGGCGACGGAAGTGGCGGAGCGGCATGAGGAGAAGATGCTGATGCTGGGGCCGGTGTTGGAGCGTTTGCAAAACGAGTTAATCGACCCGCTGATTGCGCTGACCTTCGCGGCGATGGACGAGGCTGGGCTTGTGCCGCCGCCGCCGGACGAGTTGCAGGGGCAGCCTTTGAATGTGGTGCTGCTTTCGATTCTGGCGCAGGCGCAGAAGGCGGTCGGCGTGAACGGCATCGACCGCTTTGTGGCAGCGGTGTCTTCGGTGTCGCAGGTGAAACCGGAGGTGCTGGATGTGTTTGATGCGGACGCGTGGGCGCAGTATTACGCGGACGCGCTGGGGGTTGAGCCGAAGCTGCTGGCGAACCCGCAGACGGTGCAGGCGTTGCGCGAGCAGCGGGCGCAGGCGCAACAGGTGCAGCAGCAGGCGGCTTTGGCGCAGCAGGGGGCGGATGTGGCGCACTCGCTGGCGCAGGCGCAGGCTTTGAACGGAGGAGTGTGAGATGGCGCAGAACGGTGGCGGTAAAGGCGGCGGCAAGGGTGAAGCCTACGCGGCTTTGGCAACGCAGCTTTTCGGTTTGGCCGGGCAGGTGGCGGGCAGTTTCTATTCGGCCAAGTCGCAGCGCACGCAGGCGGATTTGCAGGCGTATCTGGCGCAGCACAATGCGCGGATGTCAGAGCTTGCGGCCAAGCAGTCGCTGGCGGCGGGGCAGAAGCGGGCGGGGCAGCGTTCCTTGCAGGCGGGCTACGCCATCTCGCAACAGAAGGCGCAGCAGGCGGCGGCAGGGGTGGATTTGTCGGTGGGCTCGGCGGCGGAGACGCGGGCGGGGACGGAGTTTTTCAAGGAAGCGGATTTACAGCAGATTGAGGCTAATGCGCTGATGGAGGCTTGGGGCTATCGTTCGCAGGCGGCGGATTACGAGGGGCAGGCGGCGATGGCGCGGGCGACGCGCCCGCAGCCTGCTTTCGCGGCGGGGATGACTTTGCTGAACGGTGCGGGGCAGGTGGCGCAAAGCTGGTACGCGTTATCGAAAAGCGGCGCGTTGCAGGGCAGGCCGTCTGAAAAGCGGACGGGGGATGACCCGATTTACGGTCTGTATATGCTGAACGGAGGCTGGAAAAAATGAGGCAGGACAATTTCGAGGTATTGCCCGGGGCGTTTTCGGGGGTGCGCTTTAATGCGCCGCATGTGGGCGACGCGGGGGCGCAGGCTTCCGCTTTCGGGCGGGCGGCTTCGGGTGTCGGCGGGCAGTTGTCGGATTTTGCTTTGCAGATTGCGAAGGAAATCAATGAGACGCGCACAGAGGATGCGCGCAATCAGTTGTTGGCCTTTGCGGACGAGTTGCGCCACGACCCGGAAAAGGGTTTGTTCAACCAACACGGGTTGCGGGCGTTGCAGCGCGACAGCGGGATGGCTTTGCCGGATGAGTACGGCAAGGCTTTTCGCGACCGGTTTGAGGAGATTTCGGCGGGCTTGGGCAATGACGAGCAGCGGCGGATGCTGCAAAAGTCATTTGTGGCAATGGAGGCGGATTTGCGCGGGGCGGCGATGGCGCATTTGTCCAAGCAGTTTAAGACGTATCAGGCGGAAACCAATGCGGCGACGGTGCAGAACAGGGGCAACGGGATTGCGGCGAACTGGCGCGATGATGCTGCATTGGACGAAAACGCGCGGGGTTTGCACGAGGCGGTGTTGAAGTCGGCCGTGCTTAACGGTTGGGGCGAAGAGAAGACGCTGTCGGAGCTGACGGCTGCGGGTTCGCGCTTTTTCGGGCAGGCGGTGATGGGTGCACTGGACAATAACGATACGGCGCGTGCGCAGGCTTTGTTGGAGCGTTTCCGCCCGGCGATGGACGCGGAGACGGCGGCGCGGCTGGATAAGGCTTTGCAGGGTCAGCGCGACGATGAGGCGGCGCACGACGGGGCGCAGGCGGTGATTAACGGCGTTAAGGACGACGGTTCGATTGATGTGGTGATTCCGTTGGGCGGCAGTACGGGCAAGGGCGGGATTTTCCGCGCGGAATCGGCTTCGCACCATTCGATGAACGGCGAGAAAGGGCTGAACTTCGATTCAATGACGACGGCGGATGTGCAGCAGGCGCAGAAAAAACACGAGGGCGCGGGCGGCGCGACGGGGGCGGCGGGGCTGTTCCAAATCATGCCCGCGACGCTGAAAGAGGCGGTACGCAAGGGGAAAATTCCTGCCGATATGCGCTGGACGCGGCAGAATCAAATCAATGTGGTGGGCGTGTATCTGCTGTTTGACAAGCGTGCTGATTCCGTCGGCGCGTATTTGAGCGGCAAGAGCGGCAACCGGCACGCGGCGCAGGAGGGGATGGCGGCGGAGTTTGCCGGTTTCAAACGGCCTTCGGGCGCAGGGGCGTATGACGGGGTGCAGGGCAATCGGGCGACGGTGTCCGCCGACGAGGTGGGCGCGGCTTTGGACAAGGCGCGGGAAGCCTATGCGCAGGCTTTGCCGCGCGGGCGCGAGGTGGCGCAGGCAGCGGCGGCGCAGGCGTTGGTGGCGGGCGGCTCTGCGGCCAAGTCTTTCCGTCTGCGGGCGGGCGACGAGGCAGAGGCGGAGCGGTTGGTAGCGGCCATCAAAGACCCGCGCGAGCGGGCGGTGGCGCAGAAGGCGTTGCGCGAGGGCTATTCGCTGTTCCATGCGCGGCAGGCGCAGGAGAAGCGGGATTATGCGGATTTTCAAAACGGGGTGCGCGAGAAGCTGGCGATGGGCGGCAGGCTGTCGGCGTCGGACAGGGCGCGGCTGAAGCCGTCGGATGCCTACGATTTGGAGCGTTACACCTGGGCGGTGCGAAACGGCAGGGAGGATGCGCTGTTTCAGGAGAATCGGGACGATTTTCTTGCTTATAAGGTGCGGCCGGAATTGCTGTCCAAGATGAGCGAGGCGGAAGTATTGGGTTTGGAAACCAAGTTCGGCGCAACAAAAACGGCGCAGCTTTTGGAAGACTGGAAGAAGATGGCGGAGGCGAAGGAAAAAGGTGTGAAGGCGCAGCCGCAGGTAAAGGCGGATGTGGTGAACGATATTGCGCGGTTGTACAAAGTTGATCGCAAAGACGACCCCGAACGCTATCACGCGTTGGCCGACAATGTGCAATGGCTCAACAGCGGCCTGCGGGCGAAATTGGGGCGCGAACCGTCGGCGGAAGAGTTGTTGGCGGCTGCTAAGAAAATGCAGGCGGAAGACGAATTGAAGATTAAAGACGGCTGGCTTTGGGACGACACAGAGAAAGAATTAAGGATGACCAAGGCGGAAAAACGGGCGGCGGAATATTGGAAAAACAAGGAGGCAGGAAAATGAGTTTGCGCGAATCGATAGAAAGAATTGAAGAATATGACCGCCACCGGCAGTTTCTCATCGCCCAATCGGAACGCAGCGCGGGCGTATCGCCCGATGAGGCGGCCAAGCGTCGGCAGACGGCGCAGCGGCTGGGCGTGTCCACGCAGGCGGTGAACGACGCGCCGGAGAATGCGGTTTTGCAGGAACAGCTCGACAAGATTTGGCGGGACACGCAGGGACTCGGCACGCTGCGCGGGAAAATGACGGACGCCGATTTCTACGATGTCGCCAAGGACGATACGGGGGCGCTGTCGGTTGTCGGCGAGCTTGCCAACTCGGCGGGACGCGGCTTTTTCAAGGGGTTGAACAATCTTGCCGCTGCGGCAACCGACCGCAAGACTTTCGACGCGGGGGTGAAACACTTTATCCGCGCCATGCCATTGGGCAGGGATTTGGGCGGTTTGGCAGACATGTACAACTCGGTGCTGATTCCGCCTACTAAGGACAAATTGCAGGCAGGAAATCTGCCCGCGCTGCCGAAGCTGAACATTCCCGCAGCGTCGGATTTGATTCCCGAAGATGTTCTCCGCCGCTTCAACGAGCGGCGGGCAAAAGATTATGTCGGCTTCGACAATTGGACGAACAAACACTTTTCTCCGTCGGCGCGTTTGCAGAAAGACCGCGAGGGTTTTGCCAAAACGGAAGGCTTCGGCGATGCGGCGGCCTATATTCTGACGCATCCCTATATGACGGCGAATGTGTCGGCGGAGTCGTTCGGCCAGTTCGTGCCCGCGCTGGCGGCAACGGCGGCAACGAGAAACCCCGCCGTCGGCGCGGCGGTGATGGGAACGGGGTCTTTTGCGACGGAGTATGCGGCCACGTTGGCGGAAACGGCGGAAGAGAACGCGGCGAAGTTGTCGGGATTGGGGCGCGAGGAGGCTTTGGCGCGGGTGTTGTCCGACCCGGCCATATTGGATGCGGCGCGGGAAAAGGCGGCCAAGCGCGGCTTGGCGGTAGGCTTGTTTGACGGAATGACGGCGGGTT
>CAMURX010000080.1 GCA_947097615.1 uncultured Neisseria sp.
TTTGTCGGCGATTTCGATGTGGCCGACCGTGCCGACGCCGCCGCCGATGATGCAGAAATCGCCGATGGTGACGCTGCCGGAAATACCGGTTTTGGCGGCGATAACGGTGTGGCTGCCGATGCGGCAGTTGTGGCCGATTTGCACTTGGTTGTCGATTTTGCTACCGCGTCCGACGGTGGTGTCGCTCATTGCGCCGCGGTCGATATTGGTGTTGGAGCCGATTTCGACGTCGTCGCTGAGCGTTACCGCGCCGGTTTGCGGGATTTTAAACCACGAATCGCCTGCAAAGGCGAGGCCGAAGCCGTCTGCGCCAATGACTGCGCCGCTGTGGATTTCCACGCGCTTGCCTAACGTGCAGCCGTGGTAAACCACGGCGTTGGGGTGGATAACGGTTTCATCGCCGAGCGTACAGTCGTGTTCGACCACTGTACCTGCGAGAATGCGGCAGCCTTCGCCGAGTACTGTGTTTGCGCCGATGTAGGCGTGCGCGCCGATTTCGCAGCTTGCGGGTACTGTGGCGGTCGGCTCAATCACGGCGGTGGGGTGTACGCTGCCCTGTGCTTTGACGATCGGCGAAAACAGCCGTGCCACTTTGGCGAAATAGAGATAGGGGTCGGCGGCGACAATCAGGCTGCGGCCGGCAAATTCGTCGGCAGCTTTGGCCGATACGATGACCGCGCCCGCGCCGCTGGCGTGTACGTCGGCCTTGTATTTGGGGTTGGCGAGAAAGCTGATGTGCGCTGCGCCTGCTTCGGCGAGCGGGCGCACGGCGGACACGGCGATGTCGCTGCCGCGCACTTCGCCGCCGAGTTCGGCTGCGATTTGGGAAAGGGTATAGGTTTTTTCTGTCATGGCCTTATCGGAACAGGTTGCACGGCAGGCCGTCTGAAACGGGAAACCGCAAGCAATCGGATGCGTTTTCACTTCGTCGGGGTTTCGTTTTCAGACGGCCTTTTCGTGGAATTTACCAAAACGGCGCGGGGCGTTTGGGTGTGCAGAAATGCACGTCTTGCGCGCGGAAACAGGTGTAACGGGCGCGGCGGCCGTCCTGCTTCAAGGGGTTGAAGGCGCGGCTGCGGTAATACACTTCGAGGCTGCCGCCTTCGTATGCGCTCTGCCGGCGCTCGTTTTCCGCATCATAATCGGCGGTGAAGGTGTATTGCCTGCCGCCGATTTCGTAGCTGACGGAACGTGTGTCGGACAGGTTCGGAAGCGGCGCGGATGTGACCGCTTGTGCGCGGCAGGGCTGCGCTTTGCCGATTTTTCCCGCGGCGCCGACGGGGAAGCAGCGCGTGTCGGCCGTTTGCGGAATATCGGCCTGCGCGGCAAAGGAAAAAAGCAGGCCAATGCTGCCGATACTTTTTTCATCATATTTGAATCCGGTTCGGGCGCGGCGGGAAAACGTTTCAGACGGCCTCGATACGGCAGGCCGTCTGAAAAACCCGCGACGCAGGTTGGACTGTTTAACGGTTCATCTCGCGGATGACTTTGTCGGTGATATCAAATTTGGCGTTGATGAAGATAACGTCGTGCAGTATCAGGTCGTAACCTTCTTTTTTCGCCAAATCGATCATCACACGGTCGGCGTTGCGCTGCAATGCGGCGAACTCTTCGTTGCGGCGCAGGTCGTAGTCTTCGGCCAGCTGCTGCTGCACGGTACGCAGGGCGCGGCTGCGGCGCTCGCTTTCGGCGTTTTTGCCGGAGGCGGCGTTTTTGCGCAGCCATTCTGCGGTTTCCTGCTGCATTTTTTCCAGCTGCTGCTGGCGCGGCGCAAATTCGGCTTCCAGTTTCTGCTGGATGTTTTGCGCCTGCTTCGACTCGCGGTAGACGCGTTCGACGTCGATGAAACCGAGTTTCTGCGCGCCACCTGCCGCCGCAGGTACGGCCAAAGCCGCCGCAGCGGCAAAGGCTGCCGCCCATATGCTGATCCGTGTTTTTCCGCTGGTCATGCTGTTTCCTGTGCCAAGCTTAGAAGGTGGTACCCAGCTGGAATTGGAAGCGCTGGATTTCGTCGGTCGGTTTTTTCTTAATCGGATAGGCATAGCTGAACTTCATCGGGCCCAGCGGCGAGATCCACGTTACCGCCGCACCCGCGGAGTAGCGCAGCTCTTCCTTGAAGCTGGATTTGTGGCTGGTGCCCACGCCGTAAACGTTTTGCAGTTTCCTTCCTCCCAAGAGGTCGCTGCTCGAATCGGTATAGGTTTTGTCGTCCCACACGCTGCCGGCATCAGCAAACAGGCTCAGGCGGACGCTGCGGCTGTCTTTGATACCGGGGAAGGGGAACAGCAGCTCGGCCGTGCCCGAGAGCATTTTGTTGCCGCCGTAGCTGATTTTGTCGCCGTCTTCGTCGTAGACTTTCGGGCCGAGCGTGCCGCTTTCGTAGCCGCGCACCGAACCCAGGCCGCCGCCGTAGAAGTTTTGGAAGAACGGCAGTTCTTTGGTTTTGCCGTAGCCGTCGGCCGCGCCCAGCGATCCGCCCAGCATCAGGGTGAAGTTTTTGCTCAGCGGGAAGAACCATTTTTGGTTGTGCGTTAAGCTGTAATACTGCAAATCGCCGCCCGGCAGGCCGCCTTCCAAATTGGCATCAATCATGTAGCCGCGTGTCGGCCACAGGGCGCTGTCGGTTTTGTTGCGCCCCCAACCGACGCTGCCTTTAACTGTCCAGCCTTTGTATTTGCCGATGCCGCCGGTTTGGCTTTTGGCGTATTTTTCGATGAATTCGCGGTAGCGTTTGGGTGCGCCTTCGAAGGTCTGAACCTGCATATGCTCGGCGCCGAGGCCGAAATTGACGCGGTCGTATTCGGTGACTGGCACGCCCATGCGGATACCTGCGCCGACAGTGGAAGTTTTGTAGCGGCCGTTGCTGGTGGTGCCAGAAGAGGATTTGCGCGGATCGTAGGTTTTGCCGTACAAGTCATAACCTAGGCTCACGCCGTCGGGGGTGAAATAGGGGTCTGTAAACGACAGGGAGGCGTTGTTGGTGGTTTTGCTGCGCGAAACGCGGGCAGAAACGGATTTGCCTGTGCCGAACAGGTTGTCCTGCGCCACGCCGAAGGCCATCACAAGGCCGGTGTCCTGCACCCAGCCCGCGCTCAAATCGAGCGAACCGGTGGCGCGTTCGTTGACGCTCATGTCCACATCCACCTGGTCGGGCGTGCCTTCCACGGGTTTGGCCTCGAATTTCACGTCGTCGAAGTAGCCCAAGAGCTCGACGCGCTCTTTGGAGCGTTGCAGTTTGGAAACGTCATACGGGGCGGCTTCCATCTGGCGCAGTTCGCGGCGCACGACTTCGTCACGGGTTTTGTTGTTACCCGAAATGTTGATTTTGTTCACATAAACTTTACGGTTCGGTTCGACCTGCAAGACGAAATCGACGACGCCCGTTTCGCGGTTCGGCTGCGGAATGACGTTGACTTCGCTGAACGCATAACCGGCCGTTCCCATCGACTGCTGGATTTTTTCCAGACTTTCCAGCATCTGCGCGCGCTCGTACCAACGGCCTTCCTTCATTTTCAGATGGCCGTACAGCTCTTCTTTCGGCACTTCGCGGGGGTCGCCTTCGATGGTGACTTTGCCCCAGCGGTAGCGCTGTCCTTCGGACACGGTGATTTTCATCGTTTGGTGTTTTTGGTCGGGCGACATCTGTACGTCGGTATCGACAATGCGGAAATCGAAATAGCCGTTGTTTTGATAAAAATCGGTAACGCGCTCCATGTCCTGCGAGAATTTGTCGGAATTGAAGCGGTTGCTTTTGGTCAGCCAGGTAAACAGGCCGCCTTCGCTCAGGGACATCTGGCGGCGCAGGCGGCGGTCGGAATAGCGCTCGTTGCCTTCAAATTCGATGTCTTTGATGGTGGTGGTTTTGCCCTCGTCGATTTTCAGCTCCACCGCCACGCGGTTGCGCGCCAGACGGGTAACTGTGGGGGTGATTTCCACCGAATATTTGCCCTGTTTCTTATACTCATCCTTCAAACCGGCCACGGCTTCGTTCAGACGGCCTTGGTTGAACGGTTTGGACTGCCCCAAGCCGAAGGCGTCGAGGTTTTTCTTGATGGCGTCGTTTTGAATCAGTTTGCCGCCGCTGACTTCGAAACTGCCGATCACAGGGCGTTCGACCACGGTCAGCAGCAGCTGGTTGCCCATGCTTTCCACGCGCACGTCGTCAAACAGTCCGGTGGCATAGAGGCTGCTGATAATCTGCTCGCCCTGCCCGTCGCGGAAGGTGTCGCCCACTTTGACCGGTAGGTAGGTGAACACGGTGGACGGCTCGGCGTGCTGCAAGCCCTCCACGCGGATGTCCTGAATGGTAAAGTCGGCTAGGGCGAGCGGGGAAAGTCCCAGCATCATCAGGGTCAGGGTCAGTTTTTTCAGTTTCATACGTTATCCAAATAAACGGGTAATATCATTAAAAAAAGCCAAAATCATCAGCATCATCATCAGTGCCAGGCCGACGCGCAGCCCGGCCGTCTGAATGCTTTCGGAAAGCGGTTTGCCGCGCAGCCATTCGATACTGTAAAACACCAGATGCCCGCCGTCCAACACGGGAACGGGCAGAAGATTCATCACGCCGAGGCTGACGCTCACCAAGGCGAGAAATTCGACATAGGGCTGCCAGCCCATCGAGGCGGACTTGCCCGCCACATCGGCGATGGTCAGCGGACCGGAAACGTGTTGCAGCGAAGCCTGCCCACCCAAAAGGCGGCCGAAGAACTTCAAAGTCAGCGTAACGTAGTCCGTAGTTTTGCGCCAGGCCATGCCGAAGGCTTCGGCAACGGACGGATAATAGCGGAAGCGGACTGCTTTGTCCCACACTTTATCGGTGGCCGCACCTAATCCGACCCTGCCGGACAAGACGCCGCCCTGCATTTCCGAGTCGGGGCGGATGAAGGTTTCCAGTGTTTTTCCGTCGCGCAGATAGGTCAGTTGCAGCTTTTGCCCTGCGCTGCGGCGCACCAAATCGACCCATTCCTGCCAGCTGTCCAGCGCTTTGCCCTCGGCCGCCAGCAGCGTGTCGCCCGCCTTCAAACCGGCCTTCTCCGCCGCGCTGCCGGGCACGACCACGCCGACGGTTTTCGTCAGCCTGTAAGGCATCAGACCGATATAGCCACCGCGCTTGGCCACATCGGCCGCCTCCTGCGTGCCTGCGGCATTGATGGTGCGTACGACGTTTTGTCCCTGCTCTGTCGTCACGGCCACATCGACTTTTCCCGCCTCCAAATCTAAAATAATGCCGGTTTGCGCGTCGCCCCAGTTGGCAACGGGCACGCCGTTGACGGCGGTGATTTTATCGCCTGCGGCAAAACCCGCTTTGGCGGCGATGCTGTACGGCTCGACCGTGCCGACAAAGGGTTTCAAATCACTGATACCGAAGGAAAAACTCAATCCGTAAAGCAGCACGGCCAGGGCCAGATTGGTAAGCGGGCCTGCGGCGACGACGGCGATTTTCTTGGCGGGATGCTGTTTGTCGAAGGCATAGGGCAGATCGGCCTCGGCCACGTTGCCCTCGCGGGTGTCGACCATTTTGACATAGCCGCCCAACGGTATCGGTGCGAAACACCATTCGATATTGCGCCAACGTTTGGTGAAAAACGGTTTGCCGAAGCCGACAGAGAAGCGCAGCACTTTGATGCCGCACCAGCGCGCCACCAGCAGATGGCCGAGTTCGTGCAGGCTGACCAATATCAAAATGGCAACGATAAATGAAACCAGGGTGAGCAATCTTTTTTCCTTTTAATGTATCGGTTTTGCCGCTGTGTTCTTGTTTTTCAGACAGCCATTGCGGTTTTGACGCCGCAGAGGCCGTCTGAAAAAGCTTGGGCGCGGCGGCGGGTTTCGCTATCGAGCGCGAGCAGGTCTTCCAAACTGGAAAGGCCGTCTGAAAAACCTTTGTCCAAGCAATGGGCGACGGTGCGGGCGATGTCGGTGAAACGGATTTTGCCGTCCAAAAAGGCGGCGACGGCGGCTTCGTTGGCGGCGTTGAGCACGCACGGTGCGCTGCCGCCCGCGTGCATCGCTTCGTAGGCGAGCTTCAGGCAGGGAAAGCGTTGGAAGTCAGGCCGTCTGAACGTGAGTGCGGACAGGCTGTCGAAATCGAGCGCGCCCACGCCCGATTCGATGCGTTCGGGCAGGCCAAGGCAGTAGGCAATCGGCGTGCGCATATCGGGCTTGCCCAATTGCGCCAGCACCGAGCCGTCGCGGTAGCGCACCATGCTGTGAATCACCGATTGCGGGTGGATGACGACTTCGAGTTTTTCGGGCGGGCAGGCAAACAGCCAGTGCGCCTCAATCAGCTCCAGGCCTTTGTTCATCATGGTGGCCGAATCGACGGAAATTTTGCGTCCCATGCTCCAATTGGGATGCTTCACGGCCTCTGCGGGCGTGATGCGTTCGAGCGCAGCCAAATCGGTATCGAGAAAGGGACCGCCCGAAGCGGTGAGCACGATGGAGGCGATGCCGTGTTCGTTCAGACGGCCTGTGTAGTCGCGCGGCAAAACTTGGAACACGGCGTTGTGTTCGCTGTCGACGGGCAGCACGGTTGCGCCGCCTGCTTTGGCGGTGTCCATAAACAATGCGCCGGCTACGACCAGCGTTTCTTTGTTGGCCAGATAAATGGTTTTACCCGCGCGGGCAGCGGCCAGGGCGGAAGGCAGGCCGGCCGCGCCGACGATGGCACACATCACGCCGTGCACTTGGTCGGCGGATGCAATGTCAATCAGGGCTTGCGCGCCGTGTAGCACTTGGGTTTTGACATCCGCGTCGCGCAACAGGTTTGCCAGACACGCAGCGTGTTCCGCATCGGCGGCAACGGCGTATTCGGGTTGGAAGCGGCGGCATTGCGCGGCCAGCTTTTCCACCTGCGTATGTCCGGCCAGCGCAAAAACGGAAAAACGATCGGGATGGCGCGCAACCACATCGAGCGTGCTCTCGCCGATGCTGCCGGTGCTGCCGAGAATGGTGAGATTTTGGATGGACATGGGTTGGTGTGTTTCCAATTAGGCCGCGCGAAGCGGCATTGTCGTTTTATTGTTGCTGCGGAAATTTTCAGACGGCCTTTGCGGATAAAGGCCGTCTGAAAGGTTTGCCGTCAGTCGATTGCGTATTCGATGGTGACAACAAGGCGGACTTGTTTGCCGACGGTGGATTTATCGTAAGTGCCGCCATAGTCGTCGTCGCTGCTGCTGCCGCTGTCGGAATAAATGTTGAACGAGCCCTGCGAAG
>CAMURX010000081.1 GCA_947097615.1 uncultured Neisseria sp.
CAGCCTGAAAACCCCGTCAAAGCCGTTGCCCAAGAGCCCGTTTCCACTTTCAGCATCGACGTCGACACCGGCAGCTACGCCAACGTGCGCCGCTTCCTCAACAACGGCCGCCTGCCGCCCAAAGACGCCGTGCGCATCGAAGAAATCGTCAACTACTTCCCCTATTCCTACCCCTTGCCGCAAGACGGCCGCCCCTTCGCCGTGCACACCCAAACTGTCGATTCGCCGTGGCAGCCTGAAGCCAAGCTCATCAAAATCGGCATACAGGCGCAGGATGCCGCCAAGAAAAACCTGCCCCCCGCCAACCTCGTTTTCCTGGTGGACGTTTCCGGCAGCATGGCCGAGCCCGACAAACTGCCGCTGGTCAAAAAAACCCTGCGCATTCTCACCGAACAGCTGCGCCCGCAAGACAAAGTAACCCTCATCACCTACGCCTCGGGCGAAAAACTCGTGCTGCCGCCCACTTCCGGCAAAGACAAAGACACCATCCTGCGCGCCGTAAACGCCCTTGAAGCCGGCGGCGCCACCTCCGGCGAGCGCGCCCTGCGTATGGCCTACGAAGCCGCCGAAAAAGCCTACGTTAAAAACGGCATCAACCGCATCCTGCTGGCCACCGACGGCGACTTCAACGTCGGCGTGGCCGACACCGAAACCCTCAAATCCATGGTCGCCGAAAAACGCAAAAGCGGCATCTCGCTCAGCACCCTCGGTTTCGGTGCCGACAACTACAACGAAGAGATGATGGAACAAATCGCCGACGCGGGCGACGGCAACTACAGCTACATCGACAGCGAAAAAGAAGCGAAAAAAGTCCTGCAACACCAGCTCACTTCCACCCTCGCCACCGTTGCCCAAGACGTCAAAATCCAAGTCGAATTCAACCCCGCCGCCGTCAAAGAATACCGCCTCGTCGGCTACACCAACCGCACCCTGCGCAACGAAGACTTCAACAACGACAAAGTCGATGCCGGCGACATCGGCTCCGGCCACAGCGTCACCGCCCTCTACGAAATCATCCCGCAGGGCAAAACCGGCTGGCTGGACAGCTCCCGCTACCAAAAAGCCCCCGCCGCAGACGGCGGCAAAAACGAATACGCCTACGTCAAAGTGCGCTACAAACTGCCCGGCCAAAGCGCGAGCAAACTCATCGAGCAGCCTGTACCCGCCCGCAGCATCCCGCTTGCCCAAGCCGACGCCGACACCCGCCTGGCGCTGGCCGCCGCCTCTTACGCCCAACAACTGCGCGGCGGCGAATACAACGGCAAACTTGACTGGAATGCCATCGAAAAAATGGCCGCCGCCACCCGCGCCCCAGACCCCTACGGCTTTATCGCCGAGTTTAAAGAACTCATCGGCATCGCCAAAAGCCTGAGCAGCAAGCAGCCTGAAAATAAAGGCGAGTGAAGACGAGTGAAACCGCAAAGGCCGTCTGAAAAACGGGTAAACGGTTTTCAGACGGCCTCCTTCCAATCGAAAACAATCCTTCACACCATGAACCACAATATTTCCGACAAAAAACTGGCCGTTTTAATCGATGCCGACAATGCCTCCGCCGCCATCGTCGAACCCCTTTTGGCCGAAATTGCCAAATACGGTATCGCCAGCGTCAAACGCATCTACGGCGATTGGAGCAGCGGCCTGAACAAATGGAAAGAAGCCCTGCTGCCGCACGCCATCATCCCTATCCAGCAGTTTGCCTACACCAAAGGCAAAAACTCCACCGACATGGCAATGGTGATCGACGCGATGGATCTGCTTTACAGCGGCACATTCGACGGCTTCTGCATTGTATCCAGCGACAGTGATTTCACACGACTGGCCTCACGCATCCGCGAAAGCGGGCTGACCGTTTACGGCTTTGGCGAACAGAAAACACCCGAAGCCTTCCGCCGTGCCTGCGACGCCTTCATCTTCGTTGAAAACCTGATTCCCGCCGACGATAAAAGTTCAACACAAAGGCCGTCTGAAAAAACTGCCGCCGACACAGCCGCCCTCAACCAACTCATCTGCCGCGCCATCAAAGAAACAGCCGACGAAAACGGCTGGGCACAGTTAGGCGCTGTGGGCAGCTACATCAGCAAAACCCAACCCGACTTCGACCACCGCAGTTACGGCTACGGCAAATTCTCCGATCTCGTGCGCGCCGCTCCCACCATCGAATTCAAAACCGGTACTTCGCCCTCTGATTTGTATGTGCGCAAACAAAGCTTCCGCCGGTTCATCCGTCTGGTGCAGGAAACCGTCGAAGCCCATGCCGACGCGCAAGGTCTTGCCGCTCTCAACACCACTTGCAGCCGCATCCGCTTGGCCGATCCCGATTTCAACCCGAAAACACTGGGACACAAAACCATCTCCCAGGCCATCCGTGCCATCCATAGCGGCTGGATTGAAATCGTCGTCCAAAACGACAAAGAATATCTCCGCAACCTCAAACGCATGATGTAATCTTTCAGACGGCCTCCCCACCAACCGAACAAGGAACAACCCGATATGGACTTAACCGAAACCCGAATCAGCAGCGAGCCGGTTTACGAAAGCTCGTTTGTCACCATCTCCCGCGACACCGTGCGCCTGCCCAACGGCAACGAGGGGCAGCGCGTCGTTATCCGCCACCCCGGCGCGGCCTGCGTGCTGGCGGAAACGGCCGACGGCGAAATCGTCTTCGTGCGCCAATGGCGTTACGCACTGGGCGCGCCGCTGCTCGAACTGCCCGCAGGCAAACTCGATGCGGGCGAAGACCCCGCCGCCTGCGCCCTGCGCGAGCTGGCCGAAGAAACGCCCTATGCCGCCGAGCGCGCCGAGTTAATCGCCACTTTCTACACCGCCCCCGGCTTCTGCGACGAAAAAATGTATCTCTACCGCGCCGTCAACGTCAGCAAAACCAGCCGCCTGCAACCGGATCAGGACGAATTTGTCGAAACCGTCCTGCTCACGCGCGACGAAGTGCGCTGCGCCCTTAAAAACAACGAAATTCAAGACGGCAAAACCCTGATCGCCCTACAACACTGGCTGCTGCAAGAGGCCGTCTGAAAAACGGTTTTTCAGACGGCCTCTTGCTGTCAAAAGCGCGGCAAAGCCTTTATAATCGCGGCCTTTCCCGCCAGACAAAACACAACGGAGCACAATCATGGACTTTGCAAAAGCACGTTTCAATATGGTCGAACAACAAATCCGCCCGTGGGACGTGTTGGACTTCGACCTTCTCGACGCGCTGGACGGCATCCCGCGCGAAGCCTTCGTCAGCCAGGAGCAGCAGGGCTACGCCTATGCCGATCTGACGCTCGCCCTGCCCAACGGCAGCGCCATGCTCGAACCGAAAGTCGTCGCCCGCCTGATACAGGGGCTTGCCCTGAAAAAAACCGACAAAGTGCTGGAAATCGGCACCGGCTCGGGCTACGCCTCTGCGGTGCTCGCCAAACTCGCGGGCGAAGTCGTCACCGTAGACATCGACCCCGAACAGCAGCAGCGCGCCCAAACCGTGCTCGATAGCCTGGGTTTCGACAACATCGTCTACGCCCAAGGCGACGGCCTCGCCACGCAGAACGCTGCCGCCCCGTTTGACGCCATTTATGTCGGCGGCGCGGCCGAGGGCGTGCCCGAAGTACTGAAAAACCAGCTCAAAGACGGCGGCAGGCTGGTGATCGTTACCGGCCGCAACCCCGTGCAGCGCGCCCGCCTGATTACCCGCGAGGGCGAGAAATTCGGCGAAAAAATCCTCTTCGACACCATGATTCCCTATCTGAGCGACAAAACCGCCAAGCCTTTCGGCGACTTCGATTTTTAAAACCTGTTCAACACGCCGCGCAGGAGCGATGTTTGGCGCAGGCCGTCTGAATTTCAGACGGCCTGCACTCTTTCGCCCCTGCTTCAAGGAATGTAATCCATGACCGACATCACCCAACTCACCCCGCACGAACTGCAAGCGCTCCTGGCCGAACAGCCCGACACGCTGCTGCTCGACGTGCGCGAGCCGGAAGAAACCGCCCTCTGCGCCCTGCCCGGCAGCGTGCCCATCCCGATGGCCGAACTGGCGATGCGCCACAACGAACTGCCCGACGACACGCCCATCGCCGTCTACTGCCACCACGGCATCCGCAGCCAATACTGCGCCCTCTATCTGGCCGACGTGGGCTTTGCGCCGCTCTACAACCTCAAAGGCGGCATCGACGCCTGGGCGCGCGACCTCGCCCCCGACATGCCGCGCTACTGAGCGCAAAGCGGCCGCCCGCTACGCTGAGGCCGTCTGAAAAAAGGCCGTCTGAAAGCGCAAATCCGCTTTCAGACGGCCTTATTCCTTATCGGCAGATACCCTAAATCCAGCCCAGCGTATTGGCAAACACCAGCACAATCGCCACCGGCGCGATAAAGCGCAGCGTATTGAGCCACAACACAATCACCGCCTGCGGCACGGTGCTGCCCTCGCGCATATGTTCCAGCACCGCCGCGCGGTTTTGCAGCCAGCCAACGAACACCGACACGCTCAGCGCGCTCAGCGGCATAATCAGCGCGGTAATCATATAGTCCCACAGGTCAAACAGCGTCTTGCCGAAAAACTTCACCTCCGCCATCACGCCGAACGACAGCGCCGACGGAATGCCGACGATAAAAATCGCCGTGCCGATCAGCCAGGTGCGGCTGCTGCGTTTGGCCTCGTCTTCGCGGATCACCGCCGCAATCACCGTTTCCAGCATCGAAAACGCCGACGTGAGCGTGGCGAACACCACCAGCAACATAAACACCGCAAACAGCACGCCGCCGAAGGGAATCTTCATAAACACCGCAGGCAGCACCATAAAAATCAGCCCCGGCCCGGAACTGGGCTCGAAACCGAAGGCGAACACGGCGGGGAAAATCACCAGCCCGGCCAGCAGCGACACAAACAGGTTCATCCACATAATGCTGTGTCCCGAGCGAAACAAATCCTGCTTGTTGTTCAGATAGGACGCATAGGTAATCATCGTCGACACGCCGATGCTCAGCGCGAAAAACGCCTGCCCCAGCGCCGTGAGCATCGACTGCGGCGTGAAATACGACCAGTCTGGTTTCAGCAGGAAAGACACCCCCGCCATCGCGTCAGGCAGCGTCAGCGAGCGCACCGCCAGCACGACAAACAGCACAAACAGTGCGGGCATCATATAGCGGTTGGCCTTCTCGATGCCGTCTGAAATCCCGCTTTTCACCACCCACACCGTCATCAGCATAAACAGCCCCTGATAGGCGATCGAGCCGACGGGATCGGCAATCGTCGCGCCGAACAACGCCTCAAAATCCGCGCCCGTGTGGATTTCGCCCGTAAAGGCGTGCACCACATAATTGAGCACCCAGCCGCCGACCACGCTGTAAAACGACAGCAGCACAAAGCAGGCGAACACGCCCAAACGCCCCACCCACGGCCAGATTCTGCTCGACGAGAGCGCTTTGAACGAATCGACTGCATTCTTGCCGCTCTTGCGGCCGATATAAAACTCGGCAAGCTGCACCGGCAGCGCCACCAAAACGGTAAACAGCAAAAACAGCAGGAAAAAAACCGCACCGCCGTTGGTGCCGGCGGTGTAGGGAAATTTCCAGATTGCGCCCAGGCCGATGGCCGAGCCTGCAGCGGACAAAATAAAACCGATCTTGGAAGACCAGCTCGAAGGGGTTTTCATCAACACATACCCGAATGTAAACAAGAAGCGCGCGATTTTAACAAAAAGGCCGTCTGAAAAAAGCGCCCGCCGCAATAAGGCAGGCTTTGTGCCGAAGAGCCCCGCAACGCGCATTTATCTTTCCAAAAAACATATTTTTAAAACACTATATTCCAAAATTATCTCTTAAAAGACGTTTTATATCGTTTTAAAGCGTTAAGGCCGTCTGAAATATCACACCATCGTGTAATCGCGCTTTTTTTCAGACGGCCTCTTCTTTACACTCCGTAACAAACCCCTACCGGCCGCGCCACCAAAACATAACATGAAAAAAAGCCTGTCCGTTATCCCAGGGCGTGTTGACATTCAACTTTTGCAGCGGATTTTGCGGCATAAAATGGCAGATGCAAGGCGAAAACGCGAGCCAATGCCGCCCATTGGCGAGTGTTTTCAACGCCGCAGATGCCGTTTTAGGACGGAAAAGCCGCCAAAATGTTGATTGTCAACACGCCCTAACGCTTTGGAACAAAAACGCAGCGGACGGCCTGCTGCCGACATCCTGTTTTTCGCCGCAATAGTAGTGTCCGCCGCCATGGCCGCCCGCACAAAGGACACGCGCAGCATCAGTCCCAAAGCCAAATACGCCCGCGTCGCCCTGCCCATGCTGTTTAACGCCGTGCCCGCCCCAACGGCTTCATGCAGATATCGCGCGGCGACACCTCCCTGATGCGCCTGGCCAAAGAACAGGGCTACACCAACCACTTCCACAGCGCCCAAGCCGAAGGCGAAATGCGGATAATGAACCTGCTGGGCATGAAGTGGATCGACAACCTTACCTACTCCGGTAGCTTCGGCTTCAGCACGGAAGAAAGCATGCCCGACAAAAACCTCGTCAAACAGCTCAAAGAAACCGACCTATCGCAGGGCAGGCATTTCATCGTCCTCCACCAGCGGGGCTCGCACATGCCCTACGGCAAACTGCTCGAACCGCATGAGCAGGTATTCGGCACGGCCTCGCAAACCGACAAATACGACAACACCATCCGCCAAACCGACACCGTCCGTGACGAAATCCTCCAACATCTGCAAAGCACGGGCGGCAGCGACTGGATTTTCATCTACACCTCCGACCACGGCCAGCTCGTCAACGACAAAGACGCCGCAGCGGGCGTCTGGTACGAAGACGTCTACACCGTGCCCTGATGGTTTACACCCCCGACAGCGCCTTGCAGGAGCAAGTCAGACAAACCTTCTCCGCCTGCCGCCGCAACCACCACTACCAACTGTCCGCCTGGATGATCGGCCTACTCGGCTACAGCTACCCCGCCGCCCCCTGCCTACCCGCCTATGTGACGGGCAACATCCTCAGCGGCGACGCCGGATATATGGAAATCGACGCAAACGGCAACCGGAAGATGATCGGCAACTGAACGCCGCCTTGCGAAACGTAAAAAAGGCCGTCTGAAAAACCGCATCCGCGTTTTTTCAGATGGCCTTTGTCACACGCAAATGCCAGTCGCGGATGATTTGGCTGGTGGCGGTTTGCATATCGGCGCAGCGCACCAGCGTGCCGCGGTTGTGCGGGATGC
>CAMURX010000082.1 GCA_947097615.1 uncultured Neisseria sp.
GGGTGCCCGCGCAAAACACCTACCGCGAAATCTCCAGCTGCTCCAACTGCGAAGACTTCCAAGCCCGCCGCATGAAAGCGCGTTTCAAAGACGAAAACGGCAAAAACCGCCTCGTCCACACCCTCAACGGCTCCGGCCTCGCCGTTGGCCGCACCCTCGTCGCCGTATTGGAAAACCACCAAAACGCCGACGGCAGCATCAACATCCCCGCCGCCCTGCGCCCGTATCTCGGCGGCGCGGACAAGCTGTCCGTTTGAGTCGGGCATAGGGTGTGTTGACATTCAACTT
This sequence comes from uncultured Neisseria sp., assembly GCA_947097615.1. Lineage (GTDB taxonomy): Bacteria > Pseudomonadota > Gammaproteobacteria > Burkholderiales > Neisseriaceae > Neisseria. Next base: position 289 of record CAMURX010000082.1, read on the forward strand.
TTGAAGCGGATTTTTCGGCATAAAATGGCAGATGCAAGGCGAAAACACGAGCCAATGCCGCCCATTGGCGAGTGTTTTTAACGAAGCAGATGCCGTTTTAGGACGGGAAAGCTGCCAAAATGTTGAATGTCAACACGCCCTAGCAGGGAGGCCGTCTGAAACCGGGTTTCAGACGGCCTCAAAAGCATCATAAAGACCGTCTGAACATTTCAAACGGCCTCCACTACCCCCAGCGCGCCATGACCCCAACCGCCCTTCCCTTCTCCCCCCTCGACATTCCGATTTCCGGCACCGCCCTCATCGAAGCCTCGGCCGGCACGGGAAAAACCTACGGCATCGCCGCCCTGTTCGCCCGCCTGATCCTGCTGGAAAAAATGCCGGTGGACAAAGTGCTGGTCGTCACCTTCACCAAAGCCGCCACCGCCGAATTGAAAACCCGCCTGCGCGCGCGGCTGGACGAAGCCCTGCGCCGTTTGCAGGGAACGGATTTGCCCGAGGAATCTGACGAATTCATGAACGGCCTGCTGCAACGCGCGCTGGAACAAGAGCCGCGCGAGCGCCTGCAACTGCGCCTGAAAGCCGCTCTGTCGCAGTTCGACGCCGCCGCCATCTACACCATCCACGGCTTCTGCCGCCGAGTGCTCGGCGACTACGCCTTCCTCTGCCAAGTCCCCTTCGACACCGAACTCGACGAAAACGGCAAACGCGAGCTGTACACCTACGCGCAGGATTTCTGGCGGCTGCACGTCGCCGATAACGGGCGCCTCGCCCGCCTCGTCTTCCGTGCCAAACTCCTGCCCGACGCGCTGTTGGACGAACTCTCGCCCTACCTCGCCCGCCCCGCCCTCACGTTCAGACGGCCTGACGGCAACATCCTGCCCGAAGCGGAAAAACAGGCGCAGAAGGTATGGGACACGCTGAGAGAAAAACTGCCCGAGCTTGCCGCAACCTTCTGGCGCGTGCATCCGTCATTAAGCGGCAGCAAATTCAACAAAGACAAGTATGAAATCAAATTCGCCGAGCTGGCCGCGCTGGCCGAAAGCGAAGAGATGCCGTCTGAAAAACTGGTGCAGCTGCTGGCTAATACCAAAGGCATCAGCGTTTTCGCCCCCGAATACCTCGAAGCCGCCGTCAAAAAAGGGCAAAACCCCGCCGCCGCCGACCTTGCCGACCTCACCCTGCTGCACGGCGCCCACCAAGCCGCAGAAAACCTGCTGGCCGCCGAACATCAGGCGCTGATCGCCCTGCAACTGGACTTTCTGCAATACGTGCGCGAAAGCGCCGCCGAAAAACGCCGCACGCGCACCGGCCGCAGCCCCGACGAGCTGCTGCTCGACGTCTACCACGCCCTCACCGCAGGCACACACGCCGAAACGCTGGCCGACACCGTGGCGCACAACTGGCCGGTCGCCCTCATCGACGAATTCCAAGACACCGACCCGCTGCAATACGAAATCTTCCGCCGCATCTTTATCGAGCGGCGGCGGCCGCTGTTTCTCGTCGGCGACCCCAAACAGGCGATTTACGCCTTTCGCGGTGCCGACATCTACGCCTACCTGCAAGCCGCCGCCGACACGCCGCAACACTACACGCTGGCGCGCAACTTCCGCAGCCACCGCCGCCTGACCGAGGCGACGGCGCGCCTGTTCACACAAAAAAAACGTCCCTTCGTGCTCGAGCGCATCGGCTATCCCGAAGTCGAAGCCACCCGCGCCGACAGCTACCTCAGCCCGCCGCAGGCCGCCCTCAACATCCGCTGGCTGCACGAGAAAGGCGAAGACGCGCCCGACAAAGCCCTCCTGCGCCAACGCGCCGCCGACTACTGCGCCGACGAAGCCGCCGCCCTCATCAACGCGGGTGCAGAAGGCCGTCTGAACTACCGCGGCGCTCCCGTGCTGCCCGGGCACATCGCCGTCCTCGTCCATAGCCACAAAGAAGGCCAGCTTATCAAACGCGCCCTTGCCGCACGCGGCATCGCCGCCGTTGCCGTGCAGCGCGAATCCGTTTTCAAAAGCCACGAAGCCCAAGCCCTCGCCGCCCTTCTGGCCTTCTGGCTCGAACCGCAGCGCACCGGCCTGCTGCGCTTCGTGCTCGGTGGCGTGCTGTTCGGCCATACCGCCGCCCAAATCGCCGAACTCAACCGCAGCGAAGCGCAACTGGCCGAACACACCGCCGCCGCAGCCGCCGCCTGCGAAACCTGGCAGCGGCAGGGCATTTTCGCCGCCCTCGCCGCCTTTGCCGCGCAACACGGCATCGAAACGCGCCTGCTGCGCGAAGGCAACGAACGCAGCCTCACCAACTTCTGGCAGCTGGCCGAGCTGCTTGCCGCCGAAGACGAAGCCGGACACACCCCTGCCTCGCTCCACCAATGGCTTGTGCAGCAGATGCAGGACGAAGGCGCCGCCGCCGAACACCACCTGCTGCGCCTGGAAAGCGACGAAGCCCTCGTCAAAATCGTCACTATCCACGCTTCAAAGGGTTTGCAATATCCTTTCGTTTTCTGCCCCTTTGCGTGGGACACCAGCGAAGCGCCCGCCGACAGATGGCACGTTCTTCACCGCGCAGACGGCAGCGAACTTCTGGAATTGAGCCAGCTCGACGAAGCCGACCAAAACCAACTGGCCGACGAAGACTTGGGCGAGCGCCTGCGCCTGCTCTACGTCGCCCTCACCCGCGCCGAAGAACAGCTTACCGTCTACGCCGCCCGCTGCCGCAGCACCCCGCGCAACACCTTCGCCTACCTGCTCGAAGGAGCGTCCGACAGCAGCCGCGCCGCCGTTCAGACGGCCTACGAAGAAGAAAAAGACGGCCAAAGTGCCATGCTGCGCCGCAACTGGCTGCGCTGGATAGAAAGCGCCCCCGCCGACAGCGGCGTCCTCTGGCACGAAGGCGCGCCCGTCAGCGCCGCCGCCGACAGCCGTAGCCGCAGCACACACACCTACCGCGCCGCCGAATACCCGCCGCGCCGCTTCGAACTCGTGCGCTTCACCAGCTTCACCGGCCTCACCCGCCGCATCTCCCACCACCGCGCAGCCGCCGACGAACTCCAACCCGCCCTTGATCAGGCCGAATCGGCCGCCGCGCCGCCTGTCCCCGCGTCCGACGAAAGCGGAATGTTCGACCTTTTCCATTTCCCGCGCGGCACGGAAGCGGGCGTCTGCCTGCACGAAATCCTCGAACAGCACGACTTTTCCCGCTCCGCCGCCGAACAAAGCACCCGCATTGGCGACACCCTCGAACGCTACGGCTTCCCCGGACAATGGCTGGAAGCCGCCTACACCGCCGCCGACCACGCCGCCGCCGCCGATCTCGGCGCAGGTGACACCCTCGCCACCCTGCCCGCCGCCAACCGCCTCGCCGAAATGGGCTTCGTCATGCACTTCGAGCGCCTCGACTTAGGCCGTCTGAAAACAAGCCTCGCCGCCGCCGCTCTGCCCCCCGTCTGCCTTGCTACCGCAGAACATCTCGACTTCGACACCCTGCAAGGCTTTCTCAACGGCTTTATCGACATGACCTGCCTGCTTTCAGACGGCCAACCCTGCGTGATCGACTACAAATCCAACCACCTCGGCAACCGCCCCGACGACTACGCCCCCGCCGCCCTCGACGCCGCGATGGCCGAACACCACTACTATCTGCAAGCCTGGATCTACGCCCTGGCCGCCGCCCGCTACCTCAAACAGCGCGGCCGCCTCGTGGAAACCGTCCGCGTCCGCTATCTTTTCCTGCGCGGCCTGAACACGGAAAACCGCAACGGCATTTGGCAGTGGGACATTGCTGCGGAACACCTCGCCCCCTGGCTGTAAGGCGTCTGAAAGCAAGAAGGCCGTCTGAAACCTGTTTTCAGACGGCCTGTTCACGAAACGGCAGACGCCGTTCAGCTCCAAAAATAGCGGACGAAATGGAAGAACACCGGCGCGGCGAAGCAGACCGAATCGACGCGGTCGAGCATGCCGCCGTGGCCGCTGATCATATTGCCCCAATCTTTGACGCCGTAGTCGCGTTTGATGGCCGACATCACCAGTCCGCCGAAAAAGCCCATCAGGCAGATAACGAGGCCGAGCCCCGCCGCCTGCACGGCATTGAAAGGCGTCATCGGCGCCATCAGCGCGGCGACCAGCGTGGCCGAGGCGATGCCGCCCACCGTACCGGACACGGTTTTTGAGGGCGAAAGCGAGGGCATGATTTTCGCGCCGCCGACGAGTTTGCCCCAAACGTATTGCAGCACGTCGGACGCCTGCACCACGGCAATCAGAAATATCAGCAGCAGGATATTGTTAGCGCTGTCGAAACCGTCGAGCTGCAAAAACATCAGCGCGGGCACGTGTGACAGGCAGCAGATGCAGATCATCGCCATCCACTGCGTTTTCGCGGCGCGGGCGAGGAAATCGTCGGTCTGCCCGCTCATGCCCGCGATAATCGACAGCAGCAGAAAACCGTATATCGGAATGAAGATGGCGAACAGGCCGTACCACTCCTTCCACACCAAATAATACTGCACGGGCAGCAGCACATAAAAACAGGCCGCCATGCTGTAATAATCGCTGCGACGGCGGTAGATTAGCGTCATGAATTCGCGCAGGGCAGCAAAGGAAACGAGGAAAAACAGCACCACCGTCCCCGTTTTGCCGAACCAAAACGCCGCCAGCAGCACCAGCGTCATCAGCCACCAGGCATAGATGCGCGCGTTCAGATTGGCGATAACGGCATTGTCCGCGCCTTTTTTGCGTTTGAGCCATTGCCCGACAAACGAAGCAAGCAGCAAAACGGCGAAAACGGCGGCGAAAATATAACCTGCCTGCGGCACGAGTCCGGCGGCGGCGTGTGCGGCCATGATGTTGTCCCCCTATATAAAAGCGGCGGATTATAGCCGAAACAGGCTGGGAAAAAACGGCGCATTGTCCACCGCCGCGCTGAAAAACGGCGTGGACAGTTTGTGGATAAACCGCCTTTTCCCTTGATGCGGCGGAAGATTTTTTTACTGCCTGTTTTTTACGCAGATTGACGGCTATAATGCGCGCCCGTTTGATTGTGAAGATAAGGAAACAAACATGACTCTTGCCTACTGGTGCGTTCTCGCCGCCGCGCTGCTGCCTCTGGCCTGCGCCATCTATGCCAAAAAAGCGGCGGGCTTTGACTTTGCCCGCGACAACGGCGACCCGCGCGCCTTCCTCGCCAAAACCCAAGGCGCGGCGGCGCGCGCTGATGCGGCGCAGAAAAACGGTTTCGAAGCCTTCGCCCCCTTTGCCGCCGCCGTCATCATCGCCCACGCCACGGGTAACGCTTCGCAAACCGTTGTCAATATCTGGGCGGTGCTGTTTGTCGTGTTCCGCGTGCTGTTCACCCTCTGCTACATCGCCGGTGAAGCGCGCCTGCGCTCGATGATGTGGGCGGCGGGCTTTATCTGCGTGCTCGCGCTGTTTGTTGCGGCGGCCTAAGTCTGAAATCTTGCGGACAACGCTTTAACGGAGTTTGAGAACATAAAGGCCGTCTGAAAGCGGATGCTGCTTTCAGACGGCCTTTTGCCCGCAAAATCCGTATAATCCGCCCCTTTCCTTTTTCCTCCGTCCGATATGCACGCCCGTTCCGTTCCGAAAAACCTGCGCCGATGGCGGCAACGCCCCTTTTTGCGCCGCATCACCCTGCCCGCCCACACGGTAGACTGTCCCGAATGCGGCCTGCGTACCGCCGTGCCGGAACTCAAACAGGGGCATCAGGCCGACTGCCCGCGCTGCGGCCACGAGCTGGTGCGGGTGGAAAACCGCCCCTTCGTCACGCCGCTGGCGCTGGCCTCTGCCGCGCTGGTGCTGCTGCTGTGCGTGTACAGCAGTATGTTCATGACCGTGTCGATGATAGGCGTGAACGAGCGCCTGACCCTGCCCTTTATGCTCGAAGTGCTGGTTTTGCAGGATTTCGGCTTTCTCGCCGAAGTGATGTTTGTCTTCACCTTCGGCCTGCCGCTGCTGTTTCTGCTGCTGTGCCTGTATGTTTACGCCGCCTTGCAGATCAAGCGCCCGCTGCCCGGCCTGATCGCCGCCACGCGCACCATGGTGCGCCTGCGCGAATGGGTGATGGCCGACGTGTTCCTGATTTCCACGCTGGTGGCCTACATCAAGCTGGGCGACGTGGTAAACGTTGCCTTCGGCGCGGCCTTCTGGCTGATGTTTCCCATGGTGCTGCTGCTGCTGCGCACCACGCAGGCCGTACCCGAACACTGGGTTTACTACCAAATCCACCGCCTGCACGGCCACACTACCGTCTATGCCGACACCGGCGGCAAAACCTGTTGCAGCCGCTGCCGCTGGTTCGGGCCGTCTGAAGAAAGCCACTGCCGCGTCTGCAGCACCGCCCTCTTCGCTCGCCGCCCCGGCAGCCTGCGCCTGTCGCTGGCCTTCCTCTTGGCCGCCGCCGTGTTCTACATCCCCGCCAACACCCTGCCCATCATGATTTCGTCCAACCCCACCGTCACCGAAGTCAGCACCATCATGGGCGGCATCCTCTTTATGTGGGACAGCGGCGACCGTGCCATCGCGGCGATTATTTTCAGCGCCAGCGTCGTGATTCCCGTGCTGAAAATCTTCATCATGGGCTTTTTGCTGCTGTGCGCGCGCTACAGCGTGCCATGGGACATCAAAAAAGTGTCGCTGCTTTACCGCATCACGGAAAAAATCGGCCGCTGGTCGATGATCGACATCTTCGTCGTCATCATCCTGATGAGCGCCTTCCATACCCCCATCGCCCGCGTCACCCCCGGCCCCGCCTCGCTCTACTTCTGCCTTGTCGCCCTGCTTACCATGCTCTCCGCCCACTTTTTCGACCCGCGTCTGTTGTGGGACAAATATAGTGAGCCAAAATAAAAAATCTACGGCGTTGCTGCGCCTTGCCGTATTA
>CAMURX010000083.1 GCA_947097615.1 uncultured Neisseria sp.
CCCAAGCATTGCGCGAACTGCTCGACAAAATCGCCGCTTTATAAAGCCAAAGGCCGTCTGAAACCGAACAAACTTTCAGACGGCCTCGCGCCCCCAAAACCATGCCCAAACCCACCGCCGCCGACCTGGCCGCCTTTGCCGGACACACCGCCGCATTCGCCCCCATCACGCCCGAAGAGCTGGCGCACATCATCGCGCACAAACACACCGCCGTAGTTTTCTTCGCCAAAGCAAGCTGTTCCTATTGCCGCCGTTTCGCGCCGAAACTCAAAGCCGCCGCCGAACAAACCGGTACCGCCGTGCGCTTCGCCGACAGCAGCGACAAAACCGCATGGGCGGCTTTCCGCGCGCAACACGGCATCAAAACCGTGCCCGCGCTGGTAAAAATCCTTTCAGACGGTGTTTCGGCCGTCTGTAACTCCAAATTGTCCGAACAAGACATCGAAGATTTTTTATCGTCATGACCCAAATCACTTTCCAAAAACCCGGCCATCTCGCCGCCCTGCCGCCCCTGTCGCTCTACATCCACATTCCGTGGTGCATCAAAAAATGTCCGTATTGCGACTTCAATTCCCACAGCCTGAAAAACGGCCTGCCCGAAGAAGCCTATATCGACGCGCTCTTGGCCGATTTGCAGACCGAATTGCCCAATATCTGGGGGCGGACGGTGGAAACCATATTTTTCGGCGGCGGCACGCCCAGCCTGTTTCAGGCGGCCTCCATCGACCGCCTGTTGAGCGGCCTGCGCTCGCTGCTTCGTTTGCAGCCCGAAGCGGAAATCACGCTCGAAGCCAACCCCGGCACGTTTGAAATCGAAAAATTCAAAGGCTTCAAAGATGCGGGCATCACGCGGCTTTCCATCGGCGTGCAGAGTTTCAACGACACCATGCTCGAGCGGCTCGGGCGCGTGCACAACGGCAGCGAAGCCCAGCGCGCCATCGATACTGCCTTGAAACTGTTTGAAAAAGTCAACATCGACTTGATGTACGCCCTGCCCGGCCAAACCGTTCAGACGGCCTTAACCGACGTCAACACCGCCATCGCCACCGGCGCAGGCCACATCAGCGCGTATCATCTGACCATGGAGCCGAACACGCCTTTCGGCCACACGCCGCCCAAAGGCCTGCCGCAAGACGAAGCCGCGCTCGACATCGAAGACGCGGTACACGGCGCACTCGACGGCGCAGGTTTCCTCCACTACGAAACCTCCGCCTTCGCCCGGCCGCACATGCAGTGCCGCCACAACCTGAACTATTGGCAGTTTGGCGACTACATCGGCATCGGCGCGGGCGCGCACGGCAAAATCTCGTTTCCCGACCACATCGAGCGCACCGTGCGCCGCCGCCATCCCAACGACTACCTTGCCGCCATGCAGCGCAACCCTTCAGACGGCATCGAACGCAAAACCGTATCCGCCGACGATTTGCCCTTTGAATTCATGATGAACGCCCTACGCCTCGCCGAAGGCGTACCCGCCGCCCTGCTGCAGGAGCGCACCGGCATCAGCTCCGCCCGCATCATGGCGCAAATCGAAACCGCCCGCCGCAAAGGCCTGCTCGAAAACGACCCCACCGTCTTCCGCCCCACCGCGCAAGGCAGGCTGTTTCTCAACGATTTGCTGCAATGCTTTTTGTGAAGCAGCAACGCCGTAGTTTTTTTATTTTGCTTCACTATAAAATACGAGAAAGGAAAAAACATGAACATCACCCCCGAACAGGCGCAGCGGCGCATCGACGAAATCCAAGCCCTCTACCGCCGCTGGCTCGAACTGCTGCCCGCGCTGGAAGATGCGCAGGCGCAATGGCGGCAGGCGGCAGACATCATGGCCGAACTCGACCGTTTTTACGCAACCGAATACATGCCCTACTGCAACGCGGTTTCAGACGGCCTGCCCGTCTCGCTGCACACGCAGGGCGAATACAGCGTATTGAGCGAAGACGCGCTCTTTAACGCCTTCGGCGACCATTATCGCATCGCCTGGGAGTGGCTGCGCCTGGCCACAGCCGCCCTCGACCCCGACAACCGCGCCTGAATGCCCGACACGCCACAGGCCGTTCCCGCCTACGCGGGAATGACGTTTCTGAAACCCTTTTTTCCACCAACTGCAAAGGAAGCATCATGAAAAAAACCGCCCTCGCCGCCCTGCTCTCCCTCTCTGCCGCCGCCGCATCGGCCGCACAGCCCGACGGCCGCTGGCAGATACTCGAAGCCGCAGGCAAACCCACAGACGGCGCCTTTATCGAGTTCGATGCCGCCGAACACCGCCTGCACGCAAGCGCCGGCTGCAACACCCTCAACGCCGCCTACCGCGTCACAAAAGGCCGTCTGAAAGCCCAAGCCGCCGCCTCCACCCTGAAAGCCTGCGAAGGCGACGCAATGGAACACGAAGCGGCCATCGCGCAAATCCTCGAACGCGGCGCAGCCTACCGCGTCAAAGGCAACACGCTTACGCTCACGGGCAGACGCGGCAAGGTGCTGCTGCGCGCCGAACGCGAAAGCGAATAAACGCAAACAAAAAAGCCTGCGGAGATGCCGCAGGCTTTTTTGTTTGCGTGTGGATTGTGATGCAGACGGGAAACGGGTTTCACTCCGCTGCCGCCTAGTTTTCGGTTTCAGACGGCCTCTGCCTGTCCGGCCGCAGCAGCAGAAACAATGCCAGCGAAGTCAGCGCCCCCAGCGTGTCGGCCAGCATGTCTTTTTGCGCGTCCCAAATATCGCCCTGCGAGCCGAGCACCTCGATGCCCGCCTGCCCGCCTTCGATAACGGCATACTGCCATTCGATGATTTCATAGGCTGCCGCCACGCTCATGATAAAAAACAGCGAGAAAAACAGCGCCAGCGGCAAGCCCGCAAGGCGGCGGCGCAGCAGCCATTCGGCCACCGCAAAAGCGTAGAAGCCGATGATGTAGTGGCCGACGCGGTCGAAATGGTTGCGCCCCTCGCCCAACAGCGGCGCAAGCAGGCGGTTGGCGGCGTCGAAGGGTACGGCGGCAAAGGTATAGTGCGCGCCGACGGTGTGCATAAACAGCCACAGGCTCATCAGCAAATACGCCGCGTTGCTGAAACGGAAGCGGCGGTGTGTCAGCACCAGCGCGAAGAACACGGCCGACACAGGAATAATCTCGGCATACCACACGGCGCGGTCGAGCGGGGCAATGCCCGACCACACCATCAGCGCGGCCAGTGCAAGAGCGAGTATCAGGGGAAACAGGTTTTGCGGTTTGGACATGGGTTTCTTTCTGTTTGCGGGCAGGCCGTCTGAAACCTGTCGGGACAACAGCGTTCCCTCTCCCGCTTGCGGGGGAGGGCTAGGGTGGGGGCTTGTGCCGCTGCGGTAACTTGTACGGGGTAACGGCGGGCAAAAACGTTTCTGCGAAACGCCCTATCCCTCGCGTTTGTGGCGCAGGAGAGGACACAGGTGCGCGGCGAGATTTTTGGTTTCAGACGGCCTTTCTGATTTCAGGCCGATTTGAGGCCGTTCCTGCTTTCACGGGAATGGCCTGCCCTTTTCAACCAATCTTCACTTTTTTCAAACGCAGCGCGTTGCCGAGTACGGAAATCGAGCTGGCGGCCATCGCTGCGCCCGCAATCACGGGGCTGAGGTAGCCCAGCGCGGCCAGCGGGATGCCCAATGTGTTGTAGAAAAAGGCGAAAAACAGGTTTTGGCGGATGTTTTTCAGCGTGGCCTGCGAGATGAAGAGCGCGTCGGCGAGGCGGTTGACCGAGTGCTGCATCAGCGTGGCTGATGCGCTGTGTTCGGCGATGTCCGCGCCGCCTTTCACGGCAAAGCTGACATCGGCGGCGGCCAGCGCGGGGGCATCGTTGATGCCGTCGCCCACCATCGCCACGGTGCGGCCTTCGGCTTTGAGCCGTTCGATTTCGGCGGCTTTGCCGCGCGGGGTCATGCCGCCGCGTGCTTCGGCGATGCCCAGTTGCGCCGCGATGTCGTCAACAGCGGCCTGCTTGTCGCCGCTGAGTACGAGCACGCGGATGCCGCGCGCTTTCAGACGGCCTACGGCTTCGGCGGCATCGGCTTTGAGCGTGTCGGAGAGTGCAAACGCGCCTGCGGGTTTGCCGCCAACTGATACGGCGACAATGCTTGCGCTGCGCCATAGGCCATCTGAAAAGAGGGAGTCGGGCAGTTCAACGCCTGCAAAACCGGCTTGGCCTGCTTTGACTTCTGCGCCGTCAACATACGCGCTGATGCCTGCGCCGACGGCGGTGTGTGCGTTTTCAGACGGCGGAATGTCGATGCCGCGTTTGCGTGCGGCGGCGACGATGGCGGCGGCAAGCGGATGGGCGGCGTTTTGTTCGATGGCGGCGGCGAGGCGATAGAGGCCGTTTTCGTCAACGTTGTCTGCGTCGGCCAACCATACGGCGGCCACGCGCGGGCGGCCTTCGGTGAGTGTGCCCGTTTTGTCGAGCACCACGGTATCGACCTGTGCGGCGGTTTCCATCGCGGCCGCGTCTTTAAACCAGATGCCGTGCCGCGCCGCTTTGCCCATGCCCACCATAATCGCGGCGGGCGTGGCGAGGCCGAGCGCGCACGGGCAGGCAATCACGAGCACGGCCACGGCGCGCATCAGCGCAAGCGTCCAATCGCCGCTGAAAATCCAGTTCAAAACAAAAGTCAGCAAAGACACGCCCACCACGGCGGGCACAAACACCGCCGCCGCTTTGTCGGCCACGCGGGCAATCGGTGCTTTGCTGCCCTGCGCTTCGGAGAGCGCGTTCATCATGTCGCCCAACAGCGTGGCGCTGCCGAGTTTGGCGGCGCGGTAGGTGATGCTGCCGTCGCTCATCAGCGCACCGGCCAACACTTTGCTGCCCGCCTGTTTGACTTCGGGGCGCGATTCGCCGGTGAGATGGCTCTCGTCTGCCCAGCCGCTGCCGCTCTCGACGATGCCGTCTGCGGCGATGCGCTCACCGTGGTTGGCGCGTATCAGGTCGCCAACGGCGATTTGGTCGGCCGGCAGCGCAACCCACGCGCCGCCGCGCATCACGTTAACCTGCGCGGGCGTGAGTTTGATGAGCAAACTGAGGCTGTTGAGGCTGGATTTTTTCGTGCGCCGCTCCAAAAATTTGCCCAGCGACACAAAGCCCACCACCATCACGCCCGCCTCAAAATACACATGCGCGCCGTGTGCTGCGTGTGCGCCAAAAAACAGCATATAGGCCGAGTAAAGGTAAATCGACAGCGTGCCAATGGTTACCAACACATCCATATTCGCCAGCCCGCCGCGTATGCTCGCCCACGCGCTTTTGTAAAACGGCACGGCCAGCCAAAGCTGCACCACGCTGGCCAGCGCAAACTGCCACAAAGGCGGCAGCATCCAATCGTGCCGCCCCGCCATCATGCCCGCCATGCCGATAAGAAACGGAACATTCACCGCCAGCAGTAAGGCCAGCCGCCAGCCGATACGCACAGGCGCATCCTGCGGCGCGGCCGCTTCGGTTTTTTCCACCGCACGGAAACCCGCCTTATCGATAATCGCGGCAATCTCGGCGGCAGACACGCGGCTGCCGTCAAACACCACCTGCGCCTCTTCGCCGGCAAAATTCACGCCAGCTGATTCGACAAAGTCTTTTTTGTTCAACACCTTTTCAATGCGCGAGGCGCAGGCCTGGCAGTTCATGCCTTCGATTTGGAAACGGGCTTTTTGTTGCATGGCGGGTTCTTCCCTGGTTTTGCTTTTCAGACGGCCTTATCGGGAGGCCGTCTGAACGGTTTGAGGCCGTCTGAACAGGCTTTGCGTTTTCAGACGGCCTCGGAGCGTTTACTGGCGGTAGTGTTTCAGGAAGCGTGCCAGCCGCTCCATGGCTTCTTCGATTTGGTAGACGTGCGGCAGGGTGACGATGCGGAAGTGGTCGGGTTTGATCCAGTTGAAGCCGGTGCCGTGCACCAGCAGCACTTTTTCCTGCACGAGAAAGTCGTAGACGAATTTCATGTCGTCGGTGATGCCGTACATTTCCGTGTCGATTTTCGGGAACATATACAGCGCGCCCTGCGGTTTGACGCAGCTGATGCCGGGTATTTGTGTCACCATTTCCCAGGCTTTGTCGCGCTGTTCGAGCAGGCGGCCGCCGGGCAGGATGAGTTCATTGATGCTTTGGTAGCCGCCCAAGGCCGTCTGAATGGCGTGCTGCATGGGGGTGGTGGCGCACAGGCGCATGGAGGCGAGCATGTCCAGCCCTTCGATATAGCCTTTGGCGTGCTGCTTGGGGCCGTTAAGCAGCATCCAGCCCTGGCGGAAGCCGGCCACGCGGTAGGATTTGGAGAGGCCGTTGAAGGTGACGGTGAGCAAATCGGGGGCGAGGGCGGCGATGTGGTGGTGTTCGGCGCCATCGTAGAGGATTTTGTCGTAGATTTCGTCGGCGAAGATAATCAGGCCGTGGCGGCGGGCGAGTTCGGCGATTTCGAGCAACACTTCTTTGCTGTACACCGCGCCGGTGGGGTTGTTGGGGTTGATGACGACGATGGCTTTGGTGCGGGCGTTGATTTTGGCTTCGATGTCGGCGAGGTTGGGAAACCAGTCGCGCTCTTCGTCGCACAGGTAATGGCGCACGGTGCCGCCGGCGAGGGTGGCGGCGGCCGTCCACAAGGGATAGTCGGGCGCGGGGATGAGGATTTCGTCGCCGTCGTTCAACAGCGCCTGCATGGACATGGTGATGAGTTCGGACACGCCGTTGCCGATATAGACGTCGTCGACGGTGACATCACGCAGGCCTTTGGTTTGGTAGTAGTGGACGATGGCTTTGCGGGCGGAATAGAGCCCTTTGGAGTCGCAGTAGCCCTGCGAGGTGGGCAGGTTGCGGATAACGTCGACGAGGATTTCGTCGGGCGCTTCAAAGCCGAAGGGGGCGGGGTTGCCGATGTTGAGTTTGAGGATTTGGTGGCCGTCTTCTTCGAGTTGGAGGGCTTTTTTGTGTACGGGGCCGCGGATGTCGTAGCAGACGTGGTCGAGTTTGGTGGATTTGGTGAATTTGTCCATGATGGCGTGTTCCGTTAAGAGAGGGTAAACAGGCGTAAATGTACTCTGTTTGCGGCTTGGGGGCAAAGGCCGTCTGAAAACGTTTCAGACGGCCTTAGGGGCTGTTGACAATTGGTTTGCGAAGCGGATTTTGCGTCAGAAAGCGGCAGATGCAAGGCGCAAACCG
>CAMURX010000084.1 GCA_947097615.1 uncultured Neisseria sp.
GCGAGCAGGGTTTTGAGGTGGCGCAGTTCGATGATGGATTCCATAAAACGGCCTTTCACGTCGGCGGTTGCGAAGGCGCGATATTAAAATAATTCATGCAGAAGGGGCAAACACGGCTTTCAGACGGCCTTCAAGCCCGCGCAAAGGCCCTCTGAACGCCGCGCCGTGTAAACGTTCGGACGGCCTGTCGTTTACAATACAGGCCGTCTGAAAGCCATATGTATAAGGAGAAACACCATGCACGCCGCGTACCACCTGCCCGAAAACTTCCCTCTCGCTGCTTCTGCGCGGCGCTTTCCCGCCCTATCCGCCCCGCGTCCCGCCGACAGCCACAAAGGCACGTTCGGCACGCTGGCCGTGTTCGGCGGCGCGGCGGGCATGAGCGGCGCCGTGGTGCTGGCCGCCTCCGCCGCCCTGCTCGCAGGCTGCGGCAAAGTGTGGGCGGGTTTCAACCAGGCCACCCTGCCCGTGCCCTTTATCGCCGCCTTTCCCGAAATCATGCTCGACACGGCTCACGGCTTGGCGCGGCGGCACGATCTCTCCGCACGCGCCGCAGGCTGCGGACTGGGCACAAACGAAGCCGCGCGCAAACTGCTGGCCGGGCTGTTTCAGACGGCCTCCGACACCCCGCTGCTGCTCGATGCCGACGCCCTCAACCTCTTGGCGCAACACAGGGATTTGGCCGACGCGGCCGCGCGTTACCCCCGCCTGCTGATTACGCCCCACCCTGCCGAAGCCGCGCGGCTGCTCGGCTGCACCACCGCCGCCATCCAAGCCGACAGAGAAACGGCCGTGCGCGGACTGGCGCGGCGTTTTGCCGCCACCGCCGTCTTAAAAGGACACCGCACGCTGGTGTGCGCCGCAGACGGCACGCTGTACGAAAACGACAGCGGCAACGCGGGCTTGGCCACGGCCGGCAGCGGCGACGTCCTCTCCGGCGTCATCGGCAGCCTGCTGGCACAGGGCAACGATATATTCGAAGCCGCCTGCGCGGGTGTGTGGCTGCACGGCGCGGCGGCGGAAGTGCTCAAAGCATCGGGCATCGGCGAAAGCGGCCTGACCGCAGGCGAAATCGCCCCCGCCTCCCGCTGGCTGCGTAATCGGATGATTGAGAACGAGTCAGAATAAGCGTTTGATAAAAATCAAATTTGGCGGTAATTGTTTTTCATATTATGCCGAAGTTATCTTTTCTTTACACAGAACACCCTATAATGCCGCCTTCATTAACACACTTACGGGAAAATAAAATGTCTGAACCCTTTTTGCATTGGACTTCCGATTTGGACACGGGCATTGAGCAAGTTGACGAACAGCACAAAATCTTGGTGCAGTACATCAATGAAATGCATGATGCACACACCGCCAACGACCGCGACGGCGTCGGCAAAGCCCTCGACAACCTCTTGGGCTACACCGTCCAACACTTCTCCGACGAAGAAGATCTGCTGAAAATGGCTGAATATCCGCTGGTAGACGCACACCACCGCGTGCATCAAAACTTCGTCGACAAAGTGCAAATGTACAAAGGCCGCTTCGACAACGGCGACGACGTCAGCCAAGAGCTGCTCGACATTCTGGAAACCTGGCTCTTCATGCACATCCGCCGCAACGACCACGGCTATGTGCGCCATGTGAAAGAAAAACTGGGTCTGTAAACCGCCCGCCGCAAGATGCCAAAAGGCCGTCTGAAAATCGTTTCAGACGGCCTTTCGCTTATTCTTCCCGCTTACTCTTCGGGCAGTGTGGCCGAGCCCATGCGGCGCAGGATGATGTTGGTTTTGCTGCGCAGGCGTTTGCTTTGCGGGTGGTCGGCGTAATAGAGCGGGGCGGGGACGCGGGCGGCGAGGGCGGCGGCCTGCTGTTTGCTGAGATTGGCGGCGGGTTTGCCGTAGAACTTTTGCGCGGCGGCTTCCGCGCCGTAGACGCCGTAGTCCCATTCGATGATGTTGAGGTAGAGCTCGAAGATGCGGTCTTTGTCGGTGGTGGCTTCGAGCATGGCGGTGATGGCGGCTTCTTCGCCTTTGCGGATGTAGCTCTGCCATTCGCTCAAAAACAGGTTTTTCGCCAGCTGCTGGCTGATGGTCGAGCCGCCGCCTTTGATTTTGCCGCTTTTTTCGTTGCGTTTGATGGCGTTGCGGATGCCGTTCCAGTCGAAGCCGCCGTGTTCGGCGAAGGCGGCGTCTTCGGAGGCGATGAGGGCTTTTTTCAGGTTGGCGGAGATGTCGGGGTAGGCGCGCCAGCGGTAGTCGAGGGGGATGTCGCGCCCTTCGCGGCGGAACTCGGTCATGCGGGCGGTCATGAAGGCGCTGTGGTGCGGGGCGACGGCGCGGAAGGTGAGGATGCTGCCGTAAACGTAGGCGTTAAACAGGATAAAGAGGGCAAAGGGCAGGGCAAGTATCCATTTGAGCATTTCAGACGGCCTTTCTCAATGCGGCGATAACGGGGGCGGTGTCGGGGGCGTAGCCGCGCCAGAGGCGGTAGGACTCGGCGGCCTGGCAGACGAGCATGCCGAGGCCGTCGGCGGTTTGCGCCGCACCACCGTTTGCGGCGGCGGTTTGGAAGGCGGTGGCGGTGTCGGCGTAGGCCATGTCGTAGGCGAGGGCGCAGTTTTGGAAGACGGCGGCGGGGATGTCGGGGGTTTGGCCGGACAGGCTGCCCGATGTGCCGTTGACGATGATGTCGAAACCGCTTTTCAGACGGCCTGTTTCCACGGCGGCGATGCCGAACTGCCGCGCGAGGGTTTCGGCTTTGGCGTGGGTGCGGTTGGCGATAATGAGTTCTGCGGGGTTTTCGGCCAGCAGGGGTTGCAGTACGCCGCGCACGGCGCCGCCCGCGCCGAGGACGAGGATGCGTTTGCCAGAAAGGGAAATGCCGAGGTTGCGCGTGATGTCGCAGACGAGGCCGAGGCCGTCGGTGTTGTCGGCACGGATAAGGCCGTCTGAAAGGGGGATGAGGGTATTGGCCGCGCCTGCGGCAGCGGCGCGTTCGGAGCATTCGTGCACCAGTTCGGCAGCTTGGGTTTTGAAAGGCAGGGTGACGTTGGCGCCCGCGCCGCCTGCGGCGAAAAAGGCGGCGATGTCGCGCGCGAAGGTGTCGGGCTGCGACAGGCGGCGCTCGTAAGCGATTTGCACGCCTTCCTGCGCGGCGAACATTTGGTGGATTGGCGGCGATTTGCTGTGGGCGACCGGGTTGCCGAACACGGCGTAGAGCGGGGTTTGCGTCATGGGTTTTCCTTTGCAGAAACGGCCTTTTCAGACGGCCTGATTGTTGCGGTAAATCTTTTTGTCCACCAGATACACCAGCAGCAGAACGGGCAGGCCGAGCAGGGCGGTGAAGAGGAAGAAGCCGGGGTAGCCGATGTTTTCCACCATCGTGCCCGAGTAGCCGCCCAGCGTTTTCGGCAGCAGGGTCATCAGCGAACTCAAAATGGCGTATTGCACGGCGGTGAAGCGGATATTGGTGAGCACCGACAAAAAGGCGACGAACACCGCGCCTGCCAGCCCCGAGGCGAGATTGTCGCTGCCGACGGCCAGATACATCAGCGTCAGATCGCGGCCTTGGTAGGCCAGGGCGACAAAGAGCAGGTTGGTGGCCGCCGCCAGCACCGCGCCGAGCATCATCATTTTCATCAGCGAATAACGCTGCGACAGCGCACCGCCGACAAAACCGCCCGCAATCGCCATCAGCACGCCGAAGGTCTTCACCGCCCAGGCGATTTCCTCTTTGCTGAAGCCCAAGTCCTGATAAAACACATTGGAAATCACGCCCGCCACGATGTCGGAAATGCGGTAGAGGCCGATTAAGGCCAGAAGCAGCAGGGCTGAGCGGCCGTAGCGGCGGAAAAAATCGGTAACGGGCGATACCCAGGTCTGCACGGCCAAGGCGGCGGGCGCCACCTTCGCCGCCACCAGCAGCGCACCCGCCGCGCCCGCCGCCGCCAGCGCCGAGGCCAGGCGCAGCGTTTCCCAGCCCAGTTTGGCCAGCGCGCCGCCGCCCTCGGGCAGCAGGCTGCCGACCCAAACAAAGGCGGCGACAAAGGCCGACACTGCGCCCAAAAACAGCAGCACCAGCCGCAGATGGTCGAGCGGAGGGCAAGGCGTTTGCGCGGCAGCAGCCGCTTCCGGCTCGCGCATCAGCAGCGTCGTCAGCACGCCCGCCGCCATCAGTGCCGCCATCGCCAGATAAGTCTGCCGCCACGCTTCGTAAGAATAATGATCCGCCGCCGAGCCGAGTTTGGCCGCCAGAAACAGCGCGCCCGCCCCCGACAGCACCATGCCGACGCGGTAGCCCGCGCTGTATGTGGCCGACATCACCGACTGCATCGCCGCATCGCCCGCCGCCGCCTCGATGCGGTAGGCATCGATAACGATGTCCTGCGTTGCCGAAGAAAAACCCAGCAGCACCGCCGCCGCCGCCATCAGCCGCAAAGCCTGCGGATCGACGGGGTTGACCAGCGCCATCGCCGCCGCCGCCGACACCACGCCCGCCTGCGCCAGCAAAAGCCAGGAGCGCCGCCGCCCGAGCAGGCGGCCGAGCAGGGGCAACGGCAGGGAATTGACCAGCGGCGCCCAGACGAATTTGAAGGAATAGGCCAGCGCCGCCCAGCTGAACATCGTCACCGTCTCCCGCGCCACGCCCGCTTCGCGCAGCCACAGCGACAGGCTGGAAAAAATCAGCAAAATGGGCATGCCGGCGGAAATGCCGAGAAAAAACAGAATAATGGCGCGGGAATCGGCGTAGGCGGCAAGGGCGGAACGCCGGCGGGAAGAAGGTTGGTTCATAAGGGATGCGGGTGCGGGCAAAGGCGGCATTGTAGCAAAAAGGCCGTCTGAAAGTTTTCAGACGGCCTTTGCGCTCGGCGGACACCGGATTCTCAAATATTCCGTTGTAAAATGCGCGCCCCGAAAGCAATCAACAATCAATAAGGAAAACATCATGCGCGACACAGAAAACTATTACGGCTACGGCAGCTACGGCAGCGACTACGATAACGGCACGCCCTATCTGCTCGATGCCCCTTCGTGGCGGCCGATAGGCGACATTGCAGTATGGCTCAAACACACGCTGCTGCTGGTCGGCGGCAGGCTGCCCCAGTGGATTTTGGCGATATTGCTGATGCTGGTCAGCATTGTGGTCATGGCATGGGGATCGTTTTTTGCGATGGCCGCGCTGGATATACAAACGGCAACGGCGCAGCATAAATGGTGGGCTTATGTGCTGTCGTTTGCGGTTCTTTTATTTGTACAGATGCTGCCCCTGCTTTTTGCCGCCGGATTCGTCTCGATAGCGGCGGGGGTGTCGGAAGAGCGATCGTTTGTCTTCGGCCGCCTGTTCAGCGGCTTTGGCGAACGGAAATGGGTATTGGTGAGGCTGTATCTGTTTTGGTTCTTGGCAGCGACGGCCTGTTTGATGGCAGTGGCAAATCTGAAAAATCCCGGCGAGAGCAGAGTTTTTTGGGCGCTTGGCGGCATCTTCCCCCTGTTTTTCCTGTGCAACTGGATGTCGCTGCCGCTGATTATGCTGCAAGGAGTGCCTGCTGCCAAAGCCATGTGGATGAGTCTGACAGGCAGCCTGAAAAATATTGTCCAGCTTAGCGTCTTTCTGTTGATAACGCTCGTGCTGGGATATGGCGCAGTGACATTGTTGCTGTTCAAAACCGCCAAAATGGCAGTCGAACACAACAACCTGATATTTGCGGCTGGTCTGCTGCTGTTTTATGCAGTCGTGTTTCCGCTGCTTCCCGTTATCAGCTACGTCTCCTACCGCAACATCTGGACGACCAGCCCGCTGAAATAAGCATCCCGCAGCGAAAGGCCGTCTGAAAACCGCGTTTGCGGCTTTCAGACGGCCTCCTTGTTATAATCCGCCGCCAAGCAACCCAAGAAAGCCCAGCCATGCAATTCTCCCGATTCGGCCAAAAATTCACCCGCCAAAGCGGCATCCTGCAACTGATGGACGATCTCGGCCGCGCCCTGTCTGAAGGCAAACCCGTCAATATGCTCGGCGGCGGCAACCCCGCCCACATTCCCGCCGTGCAGCAGGCCTTTGCCGACACCCTGCGCCAAATCGCCGACAACGGCGCCGCCATCGAAAGCCTGGCCAACTACTCCACCCCGCAGGGCGACGCCCGCCTGATCGCCGCCCTGGCCGCCTACTTCCGCCGCCAATACGGCTGGGACATCGGCGAAGAAAACATCGCCCTGACCAACGGCTCGCAAAACGCCTTCTTCTATCTCTTCAACCTGTTCGGCGGCCCATTCGACGATAACAACGACAAATCCATCCTGCTGCCCTTCGCCCCCGAATACATCGGCTACGCCGACGCCCACATCGATGCCCCCCGCTTCATCTCCGTCCCCCCGCAAATCGAGCACACACAATACCAAGGCCAAGACGGCTTCTTCAAATACCGCGTCGACTTCCCCGCCCTCGAAAACCTGCCCGAACTGCAAAACGGCCAAATCGGCGCCATCTGCTGCTCCCGCCCCACCAACCCCAGCGGCAACGTCCTCACCGACGACGAAATGGCACGCCTCGACGCCCTTGCCCGCGCCCACCACATCCCACTCATCATCGACAACGCCTACGGCCTGCCCTTTCCCGACATCATCCACGTCCCCGCCCGCCTTACCTGGCACGACAACATCATCCTCTGTTTCAGCCTGTCCAAAACCGGCCTGCCCGGCGTGCGCACCGGCATCGTCGTCGCCGCGCCCGAAGTTATCCGCGCAATCGGCAGCCTGAACGCCATCACCAACCTCGCCCCCACCCGCTTCGGCGCCGCCATCGCCGCCCCCCTAATCGAAAGCGGCAAACTGCAACAGCTCTCCGCCGACGAAATCCAACCCTTCTACCAAAAACAGGCCGATCTCGCCGTCTCCATTCTCAAAAAACACTTTTCAGGCAGCCTTGAAGGCAGCCTGAAAATCCACCAACCCGAAGGCGCCATCTTCCTGTGGCTGTGGTTCCCCGGCCTGCCCGTCCCCGCGCAAACCCTCTACCAGCGCCTCAAAGCACGTGGCACCCTTATCATCCCCGGCGAGCCCTTCTTTATCGGCTTCGATACCGCAAACTACCCCCACGCCCGCGAATGCATCCGCATCAGCATCGCCCAAA
>CAMURX010000085.1 GCA_947097615.1 uncultured Neisseria sp.
CAAACTCCGCTTTCAGACGGCCTGAGCAGCTATTTTTTCAATTCTTTATCCAGCGCCTGCCGTTTGGCGGCGGGCAGTGTGGCGGCGTATTTGTCGACGATGCGGCGGATTTCGGGATACTGCGCCATATTGGAGGCCAGCGACCAGCGGGCGGCCTGGAAGGTAACGGCATTGAAAGCGTCGCCGCGCGTGCGGCGCTCTTTTTTGGCAAACTTGTCGGTCATGCCGGCGTTGTCGGCAACATAGGCGGCGATTTCTTCAACATATTTCGCCTGGCCGGTCACATAAAACGACACCCAGCGGTCGTCCAGCGAGGCGGGGGAAATCGGGGCGGCGGCCAGCTGCGCGGCGGAGGGGATGTTTGCGATGGATTGGCGCGCCTCTCCATTCAGTTTCAATTGGGTGATGCAGCGGCCGCTGTCGGGCGTGTCCGCCAGTTTGAAAATTGGGGCGATTTTTTCGGCTTTATGGCGCTTTTGCAGGGCGGCGCACCATTTCATCGTCTGCTGCGGCTGCGTGGAGAGCGCACGCCCCGCCCAAACGGACAGGTTGCGGTGGGCTGAGGCTTTATTGTCGGTAATCGGGTCGGACAGAGCCTGATCGGTGAGCGCCAGGGCGCGTTTGAGCTGCGGGTCGGGTGTGCGGTGGTAAACGGTGATGTCCTGCGACCAGTCGCCTGCGGCGGCGACGGCAGGCACGGCGGCAAGGGCAAGCATCAGGGCGTGGCGGATTTTGTTCACGTTGTCACTCCGGTGGGTTGGGGAGCGGGATTATGACACCGAAAGAGGCCGCCTAAAAGCGCGTTTTCCGCCGTTTCAGACGGCCTCAAACCTGCTTTCAGACGGCCTGATGCGGTGTACAATCGCGCCCGCACCAACCCCGCCAAAACACCGCCATGAAATTCAAAACCCCGCCCGTCAGCGGCAAATTCATCGCCACCCTGCCGCCGCTTTTATCTGTCGGCATCATCGCCCTGCTGGTCTACCGCTTCCATTTGGAAAAACTCGCTATCCCGCTGGTGTTGGGCGTGATTGCGGGCGGGCTGGTGGATTTGGACAACGCCCTCTCAGGCCGTCTGAAAAACACCGCCGTATCGCTGGCGGCCTTTGCCGCCTCTTCGCTGTCGGTGCAGGCATCGCTGGGCAACACCGCGCTGTTTCTGCCCGTGATGGCGCTTTTGGCCTTTGTCTTCACCATGATAGGCGCCGTCGGCCTGCGCTACCGCACCATCGCCTTCGGCACGCTGGCCGTGGCCGTGTACACCACGCTCACCTACAACCCCGACAGCGCCTCGGCCTGGTATCTCAACCCGCTGATGATTCTCTGCGGCGCGGGGCTTTACAGCCTCATCACCCTCGGCCTGCACATCCTGCTGCCGCACCGCCCCGTGCAGGAGAGCGTCGCCAACGCCTACGCCGCGCTGGGCGGCTACCTCGATGCCAAAGCCTGCTTCTTCGACCCCGACGAAGCCGACGGCATCGAAGAGCGGCAAATCGCCCTGGCCATGAAAAACAACCAGGTCATCCATCATTTCAACCTCTGCCGCAGCGCCCTCTTCTACCGCATGCGCGGCCAGCACCGCCACCCGCGCACCACCCGCATGCTGCGCTACTACTTCGCCGCCCAAGACATCCACGAACGCGCCAGTTCCAGCCACATCAGCTACCGCCAAATGGCCGACAAACTGAAAAACAGCGACCTGATTTTCCGCTTCCTGCGCCTGATGGAACTGCAAGGCCAAGCCTGCCGCGACATCGCCGACAGCCTGCGCGAAGGCCGCACCTACACCCCCGACCCCCGCCTCGCCCGCGCCGGCAAAGGGCTCAAACAGTCTGCCGCCCACTACGCCGCCGAACACCCCACCGCGCCCGAAATGCCCCTGCTGCAACGTTTGGCCGACAACCTGCAAAACATCAACTACCAGCTTGCCAACCTCGACAGCGGCCTGCCCGAAGCCGCCGCCGGCGACCTGCGCATCGCCCACCACGACTCGGCCAAACTCAAAGACGCCGCCAAAAGCATCCTCTCCCAGCTCAACACCCGCTCCGCCACCTTCCGCCACGCCGTACGCATGGCGCTGATAGTCGTCGTGTGCGGCCTTATCGTCGAAATGCTCGACCTCAACTTCGGCTACTGGATACTGCTCACCGCCGTTTTCGTCTGCCAGCCCAACCACTCCGCCACCCAAAGCCGTCTGAAACAACGTATCACCGGCACCCTCGGCGGCGTGCTCGTCGGCTCCCTACTGCCCTACTTCACCCAGTCGCTCGAAGCCAAGCTGATGGTTATGACCGCAGGTGTCACCCTTTTCTTCCTCTTCCGCGTCAACAAATACAGCTACTCCACCTTCTTCATCACCATCCAGGCACTCATCAGCTTCTCCATCGCCGGTTACGACATCACCCAAGCCCTGCCCATGCGCATGGCCGACACCGTTATCGGCTGCCTGCTCGCCTGGGCAGCCGTCTCCTACCTCTGGCCCGACTGGCACTACCTGCAACTGGGCAAAACCGGCGCCGCCGCCTTTGCCGCCGACGCCGCCTACCTGCGCGGCGTGCTCCAACGCCTCGAACACGGCGGCGGCGAAGACGTAGACTACCGCGCCGCCCGCCGCCGCAGCCACGAATGCGCCGCCGCCCTGTCCAGCACCCTGTCCGACATGTCGGGCGAGCCGGAAAAATACGGCAGCCGCCTGCAAGACGGCTTCCGCCTGCTCAAAATCAACTACTCCCTCATCGGCTACATCTCCGCCTTGGGCGCCTACCGCGACACCCTGCGCCGCGACCCCGAACACCAACCCTTCCTGCAACGCTACTTTCCCGCCGCCGCCCAAGTCTGCACCCTGATGGAAGACATGCCTGAACTACCCGAAGACGCCTTCCGCCAACGCCTCGCCGACATCCGCGCCGCCATCAAAGACCTGCGCCCGCAGGACGGCGGCGAACAAAGCAGCATCCTTTGGCAGCAGCTCGCCGCCACCGCCGACCTCCTCGAACCCGCCTACCCCACCCTTAACGGCCAAACCCAAACCGCCCCCGACGCGGCAAACAGCGGCGGCAGCGGCGGACAAAGCGCCGTTCGGACGGCCGCAACGGCAGAGGCCGTCTGAAAGCCGAAAGGCCGTCTGAAAAACAGTTTCCGCTTACGGACATCGGTTTTCAGACGGCCTCAGGTTTCAAAAACGACATTCCTGCGTTTATGCCCCGCCCCGAAGGCTTACGGCGGAAGCGGCCTGCCGCGCGGCCAAGCCGCAGACACAGCGCCGCGCAGACATCCCAATCCGTTCCACTATATAATCGCCGCCTTTCAGACGGCCTCCCGAAAAGGACACCCATGCTGCTGGCGCTCTCCCTCAACGACTTCGTTATCGTCGACAGTCTCGACCTCCAATTCCAACCCGGCTTCACCGTGCTCACCGGCGAAACCGGCGCGGGCAAATCCATCACTCTCGACGCCGTCGGCCTGCTGCTGGGCGACAAGGCCGACTACGCCCAAGTGCGCGGCGGCGCGAAAGAAGCCCGCCTCTCCGCCCTGTTCGACCTCTCCGCAATGCCCGAGCTGCAAAACGAATTGCGCGAACAGGGCTTTTTGGCCGACGATGCCGACGAACTGTCCGTGCGCCGCATCATCGACGCCAAAGGCAAAAGCCGCAGCTACCTTAACGGCCAGGCCGCTACCCTCGCCCAACTCAAAAGCATCGGCAGCCGCCTGATCGACATCCACGGCCAAAACGCCCACCAGTCGCTCAACCGCGAAGCCGCCCAGCGCGAACTGCTCGACGCCTTCGCCGGCTGCCTGCCGCTGGCGCAGGAAGTCGCCGCCGCCTACCGCGCCCGCCAGTCAGCGCTTGCCGCGCTCAAAGCCGCCGAAGAACAGGCCGAGCAGCTGCAAATCGAACGCGAACGCCTCGAATGGCAGCAGGGCGAACTCTCACGCCTCGCCCCCGCCCCCGGCGAATGGGAAAGCCTCAGCCAAAGCCACGACAGCCTCGCCCACGCCGCCGAGCTGGTGCAGACGGCGCGCGAAGTGGAAGACATCATCGACGGCGAACGCGGCCTGCAATACTACGTCTACCGTTGTCAGAAAAACCTCGAAAGCCTCAGCGGCATCGAACCGCGCTTTGCCGAAGCCCTCGAACTGCTCGCCAGCGTCGAAGCCGAACTGGGCGAAGCCGCCGCCGCCGTGCGCGGTGTCGCCTCGCGCACCGAACTCGACCCCGCCGAACTGGCCGCGCAGGAAGAGCGCATGGGCGAACTCATGTCCATGGCGCGCAAATACCGCATCGAGCCGCAGGAGCTGCCCGCCAAGCTCGAAGAAACCGAAGCCGCCCTGCAACGCCTCGAAGCTGCCGCCGACACCCAAGCCCTCGAAGCCGCCGCCCGCGAACGCGACCGCGAATATGCCGAAGTGGCCGAGCGCCTGTCTGCCGAACGCCGCGCCGCCGCCCTGCGCCTGGCTGAAGAAGTCACCGAAAATATGCAGCATCTGGCGATGAAAGGCGCGCAGTTTGCCATCGAACTCGTGCCCGCCTCCCCCACCGCCCACGGCCTCGAACACATCCAATACCAAGTGTCCGCCAACAAAGGCAGCCCGCTGCGGCCGCTGAACAAAGTGGCATCGGGCGGCGAACTCGCCCGCATCAGCCTGTCGCTGCAAGTGGCTGCAGGCCGCCACACCCGTATCCCCACCCTGATTTTCGACGAAGTGGACACCGGCATCGGCGGCGGCGTTGCCGAAACCGTCGGCCGCGCCCTGCGCCGCCTCGGCACCGCGCACCAAGTGCTGGCCGTCACCCACCTGCCGCAGGTGGCCGCCTGCGGCGAACACCACTGGCAGGTCAGCAAAAACAGCGACGGCGAACAAACCGTCAGCAGCATCCGCGTACTCGACGAAGCAGGACGCACCGGCGAAATCGCCCGCATGCTCGGCGGCGAAACCATCACCGCCACCACCCTCAGTCACGCCGCCGAAATGCTCGCCAACGCCGCAGAGCGGCCGCATTCGGACACAGAGGCCGTCTGAAAAAATCCGGCCGCCCGCGCCAAACCGTTCAGACGGCCTTGTTGCAAAAGCGCTTAACCAAAACACACCTTTGGGCTACAATGCCGCCCGTTTTTCGATCTGCCGCTTATTTTAGGAATACAAAAACATGACACACGAAACCGCTTTGGGCGCGGCACTCCGTTCCGCCGTGCAGACCATGAGCAAAAAGAAACAGACCGACATGATCGCCGGCCACATCTACGGCAAATACGCAGTCTTCAAACACTTCAAACCCCTCGCACTGGGCATAGACCAAGACCTCGTCGCCGCCATGCCGCAATACGACCCCGCCCTCATCATGCGCGCGCTGGCCAACCACTGCCGCCGCCCGCGCTACCTCAAATCGCTGGCGCGCGGCGGCAAACGCTTCGACTTGAACAACCGCGCCAAAGGCGAAGTGAGCGCCGAAGAACAGACCGTTGCCGCGCAAAACCCGATGGTGAAAGAAGCGCTTGAAAAACAGGCGCAGCGCCAGGCCGAACGCGAAGCGCAGGCCGCCGCAGAACCGGCCGCCCAAACCCCGGCCGCAGAAGCAGTACAGGAAGCCGCCGCAGAATAAAGCCGCCGCAGCGCATCCTGTGAGGCCGTCTGAAAACCTTTCAGACGGCCTTTTGCCGTTCGGACGCCCTCGGGCAAATCGGTTATAATCGCGCCCGTTTTCCCAACCAACCGCACGGTATCCCCATGGCAAACGCCCCGCAGCCGGACAACCGCACCGCCATCCGCCACCGCATCCGCGAAAACGGCATCTACGTCCTGCCCAACTCATTCACCATCGCCGCCCTCTTCTCCGCCTTCTTCGCCATCACCCAAGCCATGCACGGCCTGTTTGAAAACGCCGCCATCGCCGTTTTCATCTCCATGATGCTCGACGGCATGGACGGCCGCGTCGCCCGCTGGACCAACAGCCAGAGCGCCTTCGGCGAACAGCTCGACAGCCTCGCCGACATGGTCAGCTTCGGCGTCGCCCCCGCCCTCATCGCTTACAAATGGCAGCTTTGGCAGTTCGGCCGCTTCGGCTACACCGCCGCCTTCGTCTACTGCGCCTGTGCCGCCCTGCGCCTCGCCCTCTTCAACACCCTTATCGGCAGCGGCAAAGCCGACAAACGCTGGTTTATCGGCGTGCCCAGCCCCACCGCCGCCGCCCTTATCGTCGGCCTGATCTGGGTAAACCACAGCGTCGAAAACTTCCCCGGCGTCAAATGGTGGGCGCTCTTCATCACCCTCTTTGCCGGCCTCTCCATGGTCGTACAAATCCCCTTTTGGAGCTTCAAAGAAATCAACGTGCGCCGCAAAGTGCCGTTTTTCGTGCTCATCCTCGTCATGCTCGCCCTCTTGGCCATGACCCTCAAACCCGCCCTCGCCCTCTTCCTCCTCGCCCTCGGCTACAGCCTCTCCGGTTACATCCACTACGGCTGGCGGCATTGGCGCAAGCGGCAAAAACACAGCACATAAACCCTTTCAGACGGCCAAAAGCCGTCTGAAACCCTTCCGAAAACCACAAAACCAAAACGCCATGAACACAACGCAAACCCCCGAAGTCACCCCAATCGACCGCCCCGTCCTCGTCCCCCCCGGCGGCCACAAAAAAGTATTGCTCCATTCCTGCTGCGCCCCCTGTTCCGGCGAAGTGATGGAAGCCATGCTCGCCAGCGGCATCGACTACACCATTTACTTCTACAACCCCAACATCCACCCGCTCAAAGAATACATGCTGCGCAAAGAAGAAAACCTGCGCTTTGCCGAAAAATTCGGCATCCCCTTTATCGACAAAGACGACGACTACGAAAACGACCGCAAAGAATGGTTTGCCAAAGCCAAAGGCATGGAGTTCGAGCCCGAACGCGGCATCCGCTGCACCATGTGTTTCGACATGCGCTTTGAAAAAGCCGCCCAATACGCCCACGAACACGGCTTCCCCGTGTTCACCAGCTCGCTGGGCATCTCGCGTTGGAAAAACATGGCGCAAATCAACGACTGCGGCCACCGCGCCGCCGCGCCCTATGACGATTTGGTCTATTGGGATTTCAACTGGCGCAAAGGCGGCGGCAGCGCGCGCATGATCGAAATCA